>JADYYV010000247.1 GCA_020853455.1 Alphaproteobacteria bacterium
AAACTTTCCCAGCTGGACCAAAAAGCGCCGGCGGAGAAAACCGCCATCCTGGAAAAGCTGCAGGCATCCGCTCCCGCAAGCGACGACGAGCTGCTGAAAAACCTGACCGCGCTTTTGGAAATGCCCGCCGAGGCGAAGCCTTCCCTGCCCGTCAACCTGTCGGCCAACCTTTCCGTCATGCTCCAGAACGACGCGGCGGACGAAGAAACGCTGGTGAAGCTGCAGGACATGTTCGCGCAGAATACGGCGGAACAGGCTACGCCCGACATCGAACAATTCCGTAAAGACGCGATCGATATGATGCAGGGCATGGGTCTTGACGATGCGTCGATCGAACGCATGCTGGTAAAGCTGGCCGATCAGCTCTCGCCGCAGCTGCAACCCCAGCAGCAAACCGCGCTGATGATGCCGCTCGAAACCGACGCGCCTGCGGATGCAGATGCGCCGGGCGACAGCGACGCACCCGTCAAGACGGCGGCCGTGGCGCAGGATCCGGGCAAGTACCAGCCCGCGCACAAGGCCGAAAGCCCATATTCTCCCCACGCGGCGAAGGATTCGCCCGCCCCCCAACAGGCGCCGCTGCCGCAGGATACGCAACAGGCCGCCCCCAAATCACAGCAGGCGCAAACGCAGGCGCCCGCCACCAACCTCGCCCTCGTCAATTCCTTCGCGTCGCAGGATAGCGGCGCGGATGGCTTTGGCGGCCAGTCGGGCTTCTCCCAGAGCGGCGCGAACATGCAGGGCATGACCGCCGGCACCGCCGCGACCCAGACGGCATCGGGCACGCCCGGCAGCTTCGTCAATTATATGAATTCCGCGTCCAGCACGCAGACCACGCAAATGATCGCGCTGCAAATTCACCGCAATGCGCAGACGCAGGTCGATACCTTCCGCATGCAGCTGCACCCGACCGATATGGGCCAGCTGGAAGTGCGCCTGAAAGTCTCGAAAGACGGCACGATGAAGGCGCATCTGGTGGCCGACAAGCCCGAGACGCTGGCGATCCTGCAAAAAGATTCCGCGCAGCTGCAGAAAATGCTGGAGCAATCCGGCATCCAGCTGGACGGCAATGCGCTCAGCTTTGACCTGCGCCAGCAGCGCGATCAGGGCGCGCAATCCGCATACAATAATAACGGCAGCCGCGCCGCAGCGGGCAATGCCGACGACGATATCGCGCCGGCGGCAGGCGTGCAGGCAAATATTTCCGCCGTGGCGATGGGGTCCATCAGCCAGGGCGGCATAAACATAATGGTATAGGGTTTCAGGAGATAAAAAAATGACAGCAGTCAACACGACATCGACGCAAGTCCAGACCAACGCGACGAAGAACGCGACAGCATCGTCGCAGCTGAACCAGAACTTCGACGACTTCCTGCAGATGCTGACGACGCAGCTGCAGAACCAGGATCCGCTGTCCCCGATGGACACGGCGCAGTTCACCAACCAGCTGGTGCAGTTCAGCCAGGTCGAGCAGCAATTGCGCGGCAACGACACGCTGAACCAGCTGCTGGCGATGCAGACATTGAACATGACGGCGCTGGGCGTCAGCTTCATCGGCAAGGATGTCGAGGTTGCGGGCGACACCTTTACCGCCGACGGCGTCAAGGGCGTGTCGATGTCCTATACGCTGCCCGAAGATTCAACCTCCGGCACGATCAGCATCCTCGATGAAAACGGCGACACCGTATATTCGCAGGACGCGGAAAAAACTGCCGGCACGCACGAATTCGCGTGGGACGGCAAGAACAGCAGCGGCAACATGGCGCCCGCCGGCAACTACACGATCAAGGTGAGCGCGGGCAACGCGACCACCACGTCGCTGAACGTCACGACATATGTGCCGGGACGCGTCACGAGCCTTGAATCCGCGGATGACGGCACGCTTGTGCTGAACGTCAACGGCGTGAAGGTTCCGCTGACCGATGTGCGCAAAATTGCCGAGGCTTCAATCTAAAACTGGCACGGCGGTTGCAAGGACCGCTGCAGGATTTTAATTCACCGCCGGAAAAATCTTCCGGCAGAAACAGAAAAAGAAGGAGACTACCATGAGCGTTTTCGGATCACTCTTCACCGCCGTTTCGGGCCTCACCGCGCAGAGCCAATCTCTGGGCATGATCTCGAACAACATCGCTAACGTCAGCACCGTCGGCTACAAACGCAGCGACGCTTCTTTCTCCGACCTCGTCACCACCAGCGGCCGCTCAACCCTTTACACGCCGGGTTCCGTCAAGGCGACGCAGAACCAGCGCGTCAGCCTGCAGGGCATCTTGCAGCAAAGCTCATCCTCCACCGACCTCGCAATGTCGGGCAACGGCTTCTTCGTCGTGCAGAACGGCACAGCGGCGGGCGCCGAGCGCCTTTACACCCGCGCTGGCTCGTTCAGCGAAGATGTCGATGGCAACCTGCGCAACACTGGCGGCTTCATCCTGCAGGGCTGGCCGCTTGACCAGAACGGCGCGATCGTCGGCGGCGCAAGCCTCAGCACGCTCGTGCCCGTCAACCTGACCGGCGGCGGCATTTCGCAGATGACGACCCAGGTGTCACTGGATGCTAACCTGAACGCGGCGCAGGCCGTCAGCACAAATACGTCGGACTTCAGCCGCGATATCACGATTTATGACGATGGCGGCAACCCCCGCACCATCACGGTCAATTTCAAGAAACATGCGCCTACTGCGGGCACCGTCACCGGCAACGTCGATCTGCGCGCGCAATCGGGCAACTTCG
>JADYYV010000248.1 GCA_020853455.1 Alphaproteobacteria bacterium
CGTCGAACAGCACGGTCAGCGACCAGTCGAGTTCCTCGCCGCCGCCCGCAAACACGATATCCTGCTTGCCCCATTGGATCAGCTCCGCACCGTTGCCGATGCAATGCGCCGAAGTCGCGCAGGCGGAGGTCAGCGAGTAGTTGTAGCCCTTGATCTTGAAGGGCGTGGCGAGCGTCGCGGAATTGGTCGACGACATGCACTGCGTCACGCGGTAAGGCCCGATGCGCTTCGGCCCTTTTTCGCGCGCAACGTCGAATGACTCGAGCAGGTTTTTGGTGGAGGGACCGCCGGAGCCCATGATCAGCCCCGTGCGTTCGTTCGACACATCGGATTCAGCAAGACCTGAATCCGCAATCGCCTGCTGCATGGCGAGATAGTTATAAGCCGCGCCGTCGCCCATGAAGAGCAGCACCTTGCGGTCAACCGCTTCCTCCAGGTTGATGTTCGGCATGCCGTGGACATGGCTGCGGAAACCCATTTCGGCATATTTCGGCGCGAATACGATGCCCGATTTGCCTTCCTTCAGCGATTTGGTCACTTCGTCCTGATCGTTGCCGATGCAGGAAATGATGCCGATGCCTGTGATGACGACGCGTCTCATGATGGTACACCTTGGTTGATACCACCCCGCCGAAGGGCGGGGTCTGGCGCGGCGTATGCCGCATTTATACATGCGCCGTTGAACCGGCGGGCCGGACCCCGCCCTTCGGCGGGGTGGCGTTGATGGTTACAGCGACCGCGGATTTTCGAACAACCCGACTTTCAGGTCGGTTGCTTCGTAGATCACCTTGCCATCGACTTCCACCACGCCGTCGGCGATGCCGAGGACAAGTTTGCGGTTGATGACGCGCTTGATGTTCAGGCGGTAGGTCACTTTTTTCGCTTCGGGCAGAACCTGTCCGGAGAATTTCACTTCACCGACGCCAAGCGCGCGGCCGGAACCCTGTGCGCCGGTCCAGCCGAGATAGAAACCCAGCAACTGCCACACGGCATCAAGGCCAAGGCAGCCGGGCATCACGGGGTCGCCCACGAAATGGCAGCCGAAGAACCACAGGTCGGGCTTTACGTCCAGCTCCGCCACCAGCTCGCCTTTGCCATGCGCGCCGCCTTCGGCGGACAGGTGCGTGATGCGGTCGAACATCAGCATCGGCGGCATCGGCAGTTTCGCATTGCCGGGGCCGAACAGTTGCCCGTTCGCGCAAGCGATCAGGTCATCATAGGTGTAGCTGGATTTGGGTGTAAAACTCATCGCTTCGTCCAAGACTTTCGTTTTCAGGTTTTGCATTACTGCTGCCCCTTTTTGTGTTGATCGGTCATGCCCTTACACATCAGGCCTTGATTGGTTCTTCCCTGTATTTCGCGCCCAGAATCATGCCGGTTTTCGCCAGCGATTTTGCAATACTGGGGTGTATCTGTCCAACATCTTCAACGGTCACCACGGCGACCATCCTACCCACTGATTTTGCAACGGAAACCGCCTTGCCCATCATGTCTTCAAGGCCGATCAGGACGAAAAACTCGTCGATCTCGGGCTTCAGGCGCGTCAGGTATTCTGGAATACTTGCGGCCTCGCGGTCGTTGGCGGCGGAAAGCTTGCCCCAGTTTTTAATGCCGGGCGTGCCGTGGCGCACGGATTCCCGCACCATGACGTTGGTAAATTCCGCTTCGGCCTCGGGCGGCAGCGCGGTTGCGGCTTCGGCCTGCGCGAAGTAATGCCCCGCGACGGCGGCCAGCGCCAAAATGCCCTCGCCCGGCGCGTTGCCGTCGGCTATAAAATCCTCGATCAGCAGATCGCAGAAATCCTGCGTCGCCATTTCAAACGTCAGCGACAAAATCACCGTCTCGATCAGCAGGCGCAAAGACCGCTCAACAGGGAAATCTTTTTTCTCCCATTGTGGGAAGTCGTTGATGATAAGGCCGATCGCGATTTCGTGGATGTCGTCCATGCCCTTGGGCAGTTTCTTGGCAATCCCGCGCCCCAGCTGGCGGCCCAGTTCGGTATCATGGTCGATCGTCCATGCGGGCGGCATCAACGGGTCGGGCGCGTCGCCCTCCGCCGGATCGGCATGCAGCAGCTCGGCGATGCGGTGGAACGCCTGTTCCATCACCACATCCGGTTCTTCGTATTCCATCAGCGTTTCGGTGATGAAGCCGGCATAAATGCAGATGGTGCGCATCAGCCGCGCGTCGCCCTCCGGCGTGTCCTTCAGCATCGTCTCGAGGCGCGCCGTGATGGCTTTCGCTTCTTCCTTCAGCTTTTCCTGGTGTTCGGGCGAAGACACTATGGTCATTACTCCTTGATCGTCTCGGCGTCGTAAACGCCCCAGATATCGGTTTTCCTGATCCAGCCGTCATAGGTGGCGATCTTCACGCTGCACCATTTTTCGCGGCAGCCTTCAAGGTCGGCGATCACGCCGGGTTCAAGGCGCACGACGGGCTGCGCCGCTTCATCGGGCTTCTTTAATATCGTGCGCACCTGGCCTTTGACGATGATCGCGCGGCGGCCCGAAAGCATCGCCTTGTGCACCCAGCCCTTGTCGCCGTCGATGTCGCGGATTTCGCGCCAGACCTGGAACTCGCGCGTGATTTCCACAGGCAGCCCGCCCTTGCGGATCACGAATTTGATCGGGTAGCGCGTGCCGGGGCCGGTGCGCACGTTCACTTCGTCGGGCCCCAGCGTAACAAAGCGCGGCACGGGCAGCTGCACGCCGCCCGTCTGGTTGTCGGCGGGGTCGGTCGGTTCGTCGGATGATTTCACGGGCGCGGGTGCGGCTTCATCGACATCTTTAACAGAGTCGGCGATCACGTCGCTCATCGCTTTCTTGACGGGCTTGACGGCGGATGACGCTTTTTCGGATGCCTTGGCGGCGTTCTTCGCCTCGCCCGCCATAGCCGGAGCCGCCGCCAGCAACAGGCAGGTCAGGAGCGCGGTAAAGGTGGGTTTCGCCATTTTGAACATCCCTGCAGAATAGGCATAAAGACTGCCTGCACCAACCTTTTTTTGGACGGTTTTGGGGGGATTATCTATATTGACATAACCTTTGGCGGCCCTATAATCCGGCGAAATCCATTTTTATAAGGCGAGGCATTGCCATGAAGCTTATTCCGCAGCGTTTGAAAGACCTGTTTACGCGCAAAAGCAAAAAAGACGCGTCCCCCGCCCCCGCTTCGGTCGAAACCGCGGTTGCCATGCCGGAACCGGTTGTGGAAGCGCCCAAAGAACCCAGCCTTCAGGAAAAACGCCTGAGCCGCCTGAACCTGTTTAAATCGGAAGAAGGTGTCTACACCTTCAACCTCGACATAACGCAGCCGAACGGCGTGCTGGGCGACAAAACCATGCTGATGGTCAGCAACCGCGATACCGACCTGTTCGTGGCCATGATCGGCCATTCGCCGCTGGCGGGCACGCGCGACCTTGCCAATGCCATCGAAAACCACATGATCAAGCATCTGGGCCTTGATGTGGGCAAAACCTATTTCAAGATGAAGAACGAAAACTTCTATATCGACGGCTACGATGCCTTCACCGGCCTGCCGGCTGGCAGCAGCTATCAGATGGTTCTCGTCCCCGAAGGCAATAACTGGCGCCCGCCCGTGATGGTGCCCCCCGCGCGCAAAGCCGTGCCCGAAACCAGCTCCCTGCTCTCCAAACCCGTCCTGCCGCCGTGGCTGCAGCAGAAGCTGGCGAACGGAAACAAACCGAAGCCGCCGGCTTCCCCCAAATAAGCCACGCCAAAATAATCTGTAAATTCAAGAACTCACGTTCATATTTGCAGTTTTCCGGAAAATGCTATATAAACAACGCCATGACACAGGGCGCAAGCGACATTCATAAACTGGACCGCACCGTTTCCGTCGCCCCGATGATGGGCTGGACGGATCGGCATGACCGGTATTTTTTACGCCTGATTTCCCCCAACGCCCTCCTCTATACCGTCATGATTACGACGGGTGCTTTGGTCTATGGCAAAAAGCTGGAGGTGCTGGATTATAATGCGGAGGAGCATCCGGTCGCCCTGCAGCTGGGCGGATCCGACCCGAAGGAGCTGGCGGAATGTGCCAAGCTGGCCGAGCAATACGGCTATGACGAAGTGAACCTGAATTGCGGCTGCCCCAGTGACCGCGTGCAGAAAGGCAAGTTCGGCGCCTGCCTGATGGCGGAGCCGCAGCTGGTCGCCGACG
>JADYYV010000249.1 GCA_020853455.1 Alphaproteobacteria bacterium
GCGTCCTGATCGTTCCACGGGGTCATCGGGCCGCAGCCTTCGCAATTGCGCTTATCATGCACATAAATGGTCTTGCCGTGGCGGTCCTGCACGCGGTCGATCAGCGTCGGTGTGATTTTCTTACCGCCGTTGACGAAGGAGCTGTAGCCCGTGACCATGCGCAGCAGCGTGGTTTCGCCCGCGCCGATCGACATCGACAGCATCGGCGGCAGGTTGTCGATCACGCCGAATTTGTTGCAGATATCGACAATCTTATCCATGCCGACATAATTGGCGAGGCGCACCGTCATCAGGTTGCGCGATTTTTCCAGACCCACGCGCATGGTGGTCGGCCCGCCAAAATCATTCGTATAGTTTTTGGGCGACCATTTTTTCATGCCCGGGCCCTGATCCAGCACGAAGGGCGCATCGAGGATCAGCGTCGCGGGCGTAAAGCCCGCTTCCAGCCCCGCCAGATAGACGAAAGGCTTGAAGGCCGAACCCGGCTGGCGGATCGCCTGCGTCGCGCGGTTGAACCAGCTCATCTGGAACGAGAAACCGCCCGCGAGCGCGAAGATACGGCCCGTATGCGGATCCATGACAATCAACCCGCCCGACACGTTCGGGATCTGGCGCAGCCAGTACACGTCGCGGTCCTTGTCTTTCTCGCCCGCGTCTTCCGCGAACCAGACATCGCCGGTTTTCAAAAGGTCGCTGACTTTTTCCGGCGCTTTTTCGCCCTTGCGCTTGGCCCATTTCATTTTGTTGAAGGTGATAACGGCCTCTTTGCCGTTGCGCAGGCCGACGCGCGCTTCCTTGTCGCCCGTCTCCAGCACCGCCGCCAGTTCAAAGCTGCCGGTGCCCGCAGGCTCCGCCACCTTCAGCAGGTTTTCATGCCAGTCCTTACCGGTTTCGATATGCGCGATTTTGTCGCTGTGAAGGCCGTAACGCATATCGTAATTGATAAGGCCGTGGCGCAGCGCCTCTTCGGCCATCGACTGATATTCGGGCACCATCGTCGAATGGGCGATCAACCCGCCCTTCATCAAGCCGTCTTCGCCATACAGCTCCAGCAGCTTGCGGCGCACTTCTTCGGCGAAATAGGGGTGGTTGACGTATTGGGTCGCTTCGCGGTTGATGGTGGTGATGGGCTTCAGCTTGGCAAGGTCGAGCTCCGCCTTGGTGATATAGCCGTTGTCCTGCATTTCCGACAGCACGTAGTTGCGGCGCAACAGGGCGGCGTCATAGTTTTTTACGGGGTCGTAATCGCTGGGTGCTTTGGGAAGGCCTGCCAGATATGCCGCTTCCTCCAGCGTCAGTTCATCGAGCGGCTTGTTGAAATATTCAAGCGATGCCGCCGCGATGCCGTAGCTGCGCGCGCCCAGATAAATTTCGTTCAAATAGAGTTCGAGAATTTTATTCTTGGGCAGCGCTTCCTCGATGCGGAAAGACAAAATGGCTTCGCGGATCTTGCGGCCGAATTTGGCGATCACGTCGCCCTTTTCCGCCTCGACTTCATCCTTCAGCAAAAAGTTTTTCGCGACCTGCTGCGTGATGGTCGACGCGCCCTTCATGCGCTTGCCATGCTGCAGCACGTTCTGCTTGATCGCGCGCAGGATGCCGATCGGGTCGATGCCTTTATGCGTGAAGAAGTTTTTGTCTTCGGCGGAGATAAACGCGTTCACCACCAGCTTCGGCACGGAATCGATCGGCACGAAAACGCGCTTTTCATAGGCGAATTCCGCCAGCAGCCGCCCGTCGCCCGCATAGGCGCGGGTCACGATGGGCGGATCGTATTTCGACAGCGCGCTGTAATCCGGCAGGTCATGCCCGAAATAGAACAGGATAAAGGCGACGCCCGCGACGCCGCCCAGAATGCCCAGCAGGCCCAGCGACACAAACAGCGTGACAAGGCGCATGAAAATGCCGCCGCCGGATTTTTTGCGCTTGGCCTTTTTCTCCGCCGTTTTTTCGGCTTCGGGCTTTTTCGCGACCAGCGGTTTTTTCGGCTTGGGCGCGTTCGGGTTGTTGCTGGGATCGGCGGTGGGGCCTGCCATGGTCAGATTTCCATTTTGATGGGGCCGGTGGCCGAGCCCTTGATGAACTGGTCGACATATTCGTTGCCGGAATGGTCGATGTCTTTCGCGTCGCCCTGCCAGATGATCTGGCCTTTATAAATCATGGCGATATTGTCGGCGATTTTGCGGGCGGAAGCCATGTCATGCGTGATCGACAGCGTGGTCGCGCCCAAACCCTTGGACGTTTCCACGATCAGGTCGTTGATGACGTCCGCCATGATGGGATCAAGGCCGGTCGTGGGTTCGTCGAAGAAAATGATTTCCGGGTTCGCTGCGATAGCGCGCGCCAGGCCGACGCGTTTCTGCATCCCGCCCGAGAGTTCTGCGGGCAGCATATCGGCCACGCGCGGCGCAAGGCCGACGGCGCGCAGTTTTTCAATCGCAACGGTGCGCGCCTCTTCCTTGCTCACGCCCTTGCCCTGCATCAGGCCGAAGCCGACATTTTCCCAGATGGGCAAGCTGTCGAACAGCGCGCCGCCCTGAAACAGCATGCCGAATTTTTTCATGAGTTCGTCGCGCGGTTTTCCCGTGATGCTCGCGGTTTCGACGCCGTCGATCTTGATCGAGCCTTTATCCGGATGCAGCAGCCCCAGCACGCATTTGATCATGACCGATTTGCCGGTGCCCGACCCGCCGATGATGACCAGCGACTTGCCCTTTTCGATCGAGATATTCACGCCGCGCAGCACATGGTTGCGGCCGAAGGATTTGGTGACGTCTTTGAGTTCCAGTTTAGGCTGTGCTGACATCTTATTTCCCCGCAAAGAAAAGCTGGGTGAGGAAATAGTTGGTGATGAGGATCAGGATGGAGGAGGACACCACCGCCGTCGTCACCGCCGCGCCCACGCCCTGCGCGCCGCGCTGCGAGTTGTAGCCGTTATAGCAGCCCATCAGCGTCACGATAAACCCGAAGGCCGATGCTTTCCACAGGCCCGACACCACGTCGTCATAGGTCAGGTATTCCCATGTCTTGTGCAGGTAGTTTTCAGGCCCGAAGCCGAGTTTGTAAACGCCCACAAGGTATCCGCCGAACACGCCGATCACATCGGCGATCAGGACGAGGATCGGCAGCATCACCGTGCCCGCGATCAGGCGCGGGGCGACGAGATATTTAAAGGGGTTGGTCGAAAGCGTCGTCAGCGCGTCGATCTGTTCGGTCACGCGCATGGTGCCCAGTTCCGCCGCAATCGAAGCGCCGATGCGTCCTGCGACCATCAGGCCGGCAAGAACAGGCGCCAGTTCGCGCGTGACAGAAAGAACCACAACCGTCGCAACCGCGCCTTCCGCCGAGAAGCGGGAGAAACCGGTATAGCTTTGCAGCGCCAGCACCATGCCCGTGAACAGCGCGGTCATGCCGACGACGGGCAGTGAATAATAGCCGATATCGATCACCTGCCGCAGCAGCAGGCGCGGATAGAACGGCGGCGTGAAGCAATGATAAATCGCCTGCGCCGTGAAGCGGAACAAACGGCCGGCCGAGGCGAGGAAATCCAGCACCGTCGCGCCCAGCCCCTGCAAGCTGTCGAGCGGCGACCAGCCGCGTTTTGTTTCTGCCGTTTTTTCTTCTGCGATGCTCATCTTATCCACCCGTGTAATGCCGCCGGTAACGCCGACCCAGCGATGTCAGGATTTCATAGCCGATGGTGCCTGCCTGCGCCGCGACTTCGTCGACCAGCTGGTGCTGCCCGATGATTTCCGCCCATGCGCCCTGTTCGGGCTGCACCTTCAGCGCAGTGGTATCGACGATGATGCTGTCCATCGACACGCGGCCGATGACGGGGCATTTTTCGCCGTTGATAACGACCATGCCGCGCCCGGTCAGGCTGCGGAGGTAGCCATCAGCATATCCTACTGAAATTGTGGCGCAATGTGCAGGTTTTGCCGCCCTGTACGCCGCACCGTAGCCAACGGGCGATGATATGTCAATCAAGCGCGTCTGCACGATGCGCGCCTTCAGCGTGACCGTGCCTTCCATCGGGTTCACCCCGTTCGACGGGTTAATTCCATAAAGCCCGCAGCCCGGGCGCGCGAGGTCGAAATGGTAATCGCCGCCCAGCAAAATCCCTGCCGAATTGGCAAAACTGAGCCGTA
>JADYYV010000250.1 GCA_020853455.1 Alphaproteobacteria bacterium
CTTCAAGCTTGGTGTGCAGATGGCCCTGCCGTTTTTGATTTTGGGCTTGATCATGCAGATTGGGCTTGGCGTTTTGGGCCGCCTGATGCCGCAGATCCAGATTTTCTTCCTGGCCCTCCCCGTGCAGATTTTGATGGGGCTTGTCATGCTGACGATGGTGTTCTCCGCCGGCATGATGTTCTGGATGAACAGCTTCGACGCACTCGTCAACGACGCGCTGAACCCATAAGGAAAAAGCATGTCGGAAAACGATACAGACGATAGCCAGAAGACAGAAGATCCAACACCCAAGAAACTTGAGGAAGCGCGAAAACGCGGCCAGGTCATATACAGCCGCGAAGTGACCAACTGGATCATGCTTTTCACGATCACCCTGCTGGTGCTGATCGCGGGGCCGTCCATCATGACCGATCTGCAGGCGACGCTGCGCGGCTTCATCGCCGATGCGCACCAATACCCGACCGACGGCAACGGGCTGATGGCGGTGTCGAAAAACCTGTTCTGGGCGGTCATGAGCGACCTGCTGCTGCCCTTTGGCATTCTGATGGTGATGGGCATTTTGTCGGGCTACATCCAGACCGGCCCGATCTTCACCGCCGAAACCATGAAGCCGGATTTGAAAAAAATTTCGATCATGAATGGCATCCAGCGCCTTTTCTCCATGCGCTCCATCTCGGAATTCCTGAAGGGGTTGTTCAAGCTGGGTGTGGTGTCGGCGGCGATCTATATGGTGCTGCGCCCCTATGCCGACACGATCGAGCATTTTGTAGGGCAAGAATTCGGCCCCGCGATGGCCGATTTCGAAACCATGTTCCTGAAGATGATGGGCGCGGCGCTGATCGTGCTGTTCGTGCTGGCGCTTGCCGATTACATGTACCAGCGCCACGATTTCATGTCGAAAATGCGCATGAGCAAGCAGGAATTGAAGGACGAATATAAACAAACCGAGGGCGATCCGCAGATCAAGGGCCGCCTGCGCGCGCTGCGCGAACAAAAGGCGCGCCAGCGCATGATGCAGGCCGTGCCGGAGGCCGATGTGGTCATCACCAACCCGACCCACTACGCCGTCGCGCTGAAATACAACGCCGCCGAAATGGCCGCGCCGCAGATGGTGGCCAAGGGCGTCGATGCCGTGGCGCAGCGCATCCGCGAGGTGGCGGCGGAAAACAAGGTGCCGCTGGTCGAAAACCCCGCCCTTGCCCGCGCGCTCTACGATTCAATGGACATCGAACAGACGATCCCCAACGAACATTTCAAGGCCGTCGCCGAAGTCATTTCCTACGTCTTCAAACTCAAGGGTAAAAAACTATGATAGACCTCGTCATGCCCGCCCCCGCGCGGGCATCCAGAAGCGCGTCCGCGCGTCATGTGACTCACGAAGGCAGGCGTAAACGCCTGCGCTGGATCCCCGCGCAAGGCGGGGATGACGGCGTTCTGAAGATATTTCTCTCGCTCTTAATAGTCGCACTCCTCTCCACCCCCGCCCTCGCCTTCAGCACCAAGCCCGCACCCACCAGCGCGCTTTATATCGCGATGCTGTATCACAAACTGTCGGGCGATATGCCCGATTTCACCGGCTGGACGAAACAGTGGGACACCTACCAGAAAACCGAAATGGCCGACCGCCCTGCCCTGCTGGAAAGCCGCGTGGGCGAAATGACCAACACCTTTAACCTGATGACCCCCGCCGAGCCGATTGTGGTGCAGTCGCGTATCCGCCTGTCGGGCTACAGCGCGACGAACCAGGGATTTCTGGTGCAGAACTTCAACGATGTCACCTTCTTCAGTTATAACTACATGGGCAAACGCTATGCGCTGATCCCGGGCGGCATGGCGAAATACCAATGGCTGAAAGCGCCTGCGAACATGGCCGACGCCATCATGCGCGAAACCGACAACGGCGCATCGGGAAAAGTCACCCTCACCCTGATTTCCATGCGCGCCGACCCCAAGCCGCTGGAGATGAACGGCAAAGCCTATAACCTGCTGATGGCCGATATCTCGAAAATCGAATTATGGTCAAAAGACGGCAAAACCCTCGTCTGGGACAGCCAGATCGGGGAGAGCAAGGGCCGCAAGGATTTGCTGAATTTGAGGCCGTGAAACTCGTGTCGTCGGGTTTTTAGGGTTGCTTGGGCCACGCCCATTTAGCGTCACCAAAGAAGTCAAAATCGATATACAGCGCTACCGGCTGATCGTCGCTATCATAAGAAAAGTAACAGTGATACAAGCCATCGCCAAATCCGCTGCATGCTACAACGCCAAGCACAACACCCTCTTTTTTAAAAGCGGTCCAGAGTGCAGATGGTTCTTTGCTCAGGTAAGGGTTTTCTACGTTTTCTCCTAACCAATAATCATGGAGGTGAAGAATTGCATCAGGCTCAGCAAACAGTTGCTCGGCTTCAACCGCAAAAACCCCTGCTCTCGCGGAGTCTACGCCAAAATCGGCAAGCCACAGGTCGTCCAAGGCTTTTTTTCTTGCCGATGCAGTCCATGCAGGATTGACACGCGTTTCAGGTTTGTCGCTAAACACCACCTTGATTGCCGCGCAACGTTGATCAACGCCCCTTGATACTAATACATATACTGGATACTCGCCGGGTGGGACTGATTGCTGAAAGGGCTCGATCGTGTCGTTCGGGTCTACCAGATAGGAGGGATCGCCAACCATGATGCGTCCGGAAGGGAGATGGATGGAGCCTGCTTTGTGGGATGAAACGATCTCTTTATCTGACAAGGCAAACGTCTCTTTATTGAATGCTTCGATAAATTCTTTGTGGTCGAGGGGCGCGCCGGCCTGCAGGAATTCGGCAAAACCCGCATCACGCCATTTTTTTTCGCGTCGCTTTTCACTCAGCCACCCCCACCCCAGCAGAGGCACCAATAACATTAGCAGAAGCATGAGGATGACGCCGATGGCTTTAATACCTAGCCAGATAGTACTCATCATGACCCACGTCCTCTTAACTATACTTAGATTAAACTCAGCCAATCTGAAGCCACCTAACGAATTATCGCAGAACCGCATTGCCCTTTAGTTAATCCGCATTAGGAAAACTAGCCATACTTCACATACATGAAAATATTGAATTTTTAACTTCTTCGCGGGTAAAATAGGGCAAAGGAAACCGTCCCGCCCGTGAATTCGCAAAACAGCCAGAACAACGGCTTTTTTCTCGAGAAGAAGCCACCGAAGACCGAAAGCCCGAACGCCGTGCGCAACGCGAAGGCGATCATGCTGTTCATGGCGGGGATCGGCTATGTGTTTCTGGCGATCGGCCTTATTTACGTGCGGCTGCATGGCGGCCTCGGGCTGTCGCTGTTCGCGATTTATTTTTACGGGCTGATCGGCGGGCTTGCCCTGCTGCTGCTCAACCGCAGTTTTTCCGACGCCGACCGCAGCCGCAAGATTTTAACCGAAGTGCTGGAGAAAAGCGCCGAAGCGCGCGCCATCACCGACGCCGAAGGCAAGACGATTTACGCCAATGCCCGCTTCAGCAAAATGGTCGAGGGTCTGGGCGAAGCCAGCATCGGCGCCTTCACCCGCCTGTTCGAACACCAGAAGAAAATCGAAAAGACGCTGGAGGATTTGCAAAACAAGGCGTCGCCCGCGGGTTCCGCATCCACCGAAATCCAGACGCGCCTGCGCGGCAAAACGATCTGGTACCAGGTCACCTGCCAGTTCATCATCGGCTGGCCGGGCTATGTGCATTGGCGTTTCGACGACATCACGCACCGCTACCAGATGGAATCCGCGATCCGCGAAGAACGCGAGAAGCTGCGCGATTTCACCGACAACGCGCCGGTCGGGTTTTTCTCCGTCGATGAAGACGGCCGTTTGCAATTCGCCAACGACACGCTGCTGCGCCTGCTGGGCGCGGATGCGCGCACGATTCTGGGCAAGACCAAGCTGCATGATTTCCTCGTCAACCC
>JADYYV010000251.1 GCA_020853455.1 Alphaproteobacteria bacterium
ACGGATGGAGAATGTGGTGGAGGTTTGCCAGGACGCGCTGATTCTGCAGCGGCAGGCGCATCCCGATATCGGTTTCGCCTTTATTGCGCCTGCAGGTACGGTTGTGCAGGCGAATTGCGACAGGTCGCAGCTGACGCAGGTCATGACCAATCTTTTACAGAATGCAATTGACTCTATTCACGAACGTCAGGTGGAAACGCCGGGCGACGGCCGCATCAAGATCGTCATCGAACAGCTCGGTTCGAATATTTCAATATCGGTCGAGGATAACGGCACAGGATTACCCGAAAAAGTCAAAAACCAGCTTCTGGAGCCCTATGTCACGACAAAGAAAAAGGGCTCCGGCCTTGGTCTTGCTATCGTTAAAAAGATTATGGAAGACCACGAAGGAAGTGTGGTATTGGAAGACAGCCATATTCAGGACGCAAAATCAGGCGCAAAGGCTATCCTTGTATTCCCAAGAGATGTATAAGTTGTAATAGAGCAACTAGGTGGTAACTATCATGCAACAGGCAGACATACTTATTGTTGACGATCAGGAGGACATCCGTTCCCTGATCGAAGGCATTCTGGAGGACGAAGGTTATAAAACCCGTTCCGCCAAGGACAGCCAGACTGCGCAAAAGATGATCGCCGAACGCGAACCCGACCTGATCGTGCTGGATATCTGGCTGGAAAACAGCGAGATGGACGGCATGGAACTGCTGAAGAAACTCGTCAAGTCCAACCCCGGCCTGCCGGTCATCATGATCAGCGGCCACGGCAACATCGAAACCGCCGTTTCCGCGATCCAGATGGGCGCGTATGACTTCATCGAAAAACCGTTCAAGGCGGACAAGCTGCTGGTTCTCTCGGGCCGCGCGCTTGAAACCTCGCGCCTGAAACGCGAAAACGCCGAACTGCGCCTGAAGGCACTTGGCAACGTGTCGGAACTGCACGGGCATTCCCAGCTGATCCAGCAGGTATGCCAGGGCATCGAGCGCGTCGCGCCGACAAATTCCCGCGTTCTTATCACCGGCGAACCCGGCACTGGCAAAAGTGTTGCCGCCCGCATGATCCATACGATGTCGAAACGCGCCGACAAAAACTACGTCGTGCTGAACTGCGCGATTTTGTCGTCCGACCGCATCGAACAGGAATTATTCGGATCGGAAGGCAGCGGCGGCCGCCGCGAAGGCGTGCTGGAAATGGCGCATAACGGCACGCTGGTGCTGGACGAAATCGCCGACATGCCGCTCGAGACTCAAGCCAAGATCGTGCGCGTGCTGCAGGACCAGAGCTTCACCCGCATGGGCGGCTCGGAAAAGATCGAGGTCGATATCCGCGTCGTCGCATCGACCAACCAGAACCTTGCCGACCTGATGGCGCAGGGCAAATTCCGCCAGGATTTGTACTACCGCCTGAACGTCGTGCCGATTGAAATTCCGGCGCTGCAGGAGCGTCTCGAGGATATTCCGCTGCTGGCGCAATTCTTCATGGATATCGCGGCGAAAACCGCGAACGTGCCACCGCGCAAATTTGCGGATGACGCGATGGCGCTGATGCAGGCCTATGACTGGCCGGGCAACGTGCGCCAGCTGCGCAACGTCATCGAATGGCTGCTGATCATGGCGCCCGGACCGTCGCAGGTTGCTATCACCGCCGATATGCTGCCGCCGGACCTGAAACTACAGGCGGTCGAAATGATCCGCGGCCGCGAAGGGGTGGAATTGATGTCCAAACCGCTTCGCGAGGCGCGCGAGATTTTCGAACGTGAATACCTCCTCTCGCAAGTCAACCGCTTCGGCGGCAACATCTCCAAAACCGCCGGTTTCATCGGCATGGAACGCTCCGCGCTCCATCGCAAGCTCAAATCGCTTGGCATCCAGGCCAACGACAAGGAACGGGCAGAAGGCTAAATCAAATGAAAGTCGTTATCTGCGGCGCAGGCCAGGTGGGAACATCCATCGCGGCCTATCTGGCGGAGGAGGGGAACAACGTATCCCTGATTGACCGCAGCCCCGAACTCATTGCCGACGTGAACGAGAACCTCGACGTCACCGGCATCGTCGGCCACGCCTCCAGCCCCGATGTGCTGGATCAGGCGGGCACGGCCGATGCCGAAATGCTGATCGCCGCGACTTATTCCGACGAAGTGAACATGGTGGCATGCCAGGTCGCCCATTCGCTGTTCCGCGTGCCGATGAAGATCGCGCGTATCCGCGCCGGCGCATACCTGAACCCGCAATGGTCGAACCTGTACAGCCGCGACCATCTTCCGATCGACGTCGTGATTTCGCCGGAAGTGGAGGTGGCGCGCTCCATCGCCAACCGCCTGCGCGTGCCGGGCGCGTTCAACATTATCCCGATGGCAGACGGCCTTGTGCAGCTTGTCAGCGTGATCTGCAAGGAAAACTGCCCGCTGGTGCATACGCCGCTGAAGCACCTGACATCGCTGTTTCCCGACCTGACGATCGAAATTGTCGCGATTATCCGCGGGCAGCAGCAGATCATCCCGTCCGGCGATGACGAGATTTTGCCCGGCGATGAAGTTTATTTCGTGTCCTCGACCCAGCATTTGTCACGCTCGATGGCAGCATTCGGCTACGAAGACCAGCAGGCGCGCCGCGTACTGATCGTGGGCGCAGGCAAAATCGGCACGCTGCTGGCGACCGAACTGGGCAACAGCCGCAAGGATATTTCCGTTCGCCTGATCGATGCTGATTTCGACAAGGCACATACAGCATCGGACGCGCTGCCCGGCGTAACCGTCATCAATGGCAACGGGCTTTCTAAAGAAATTCTGGAAGAAGCCAATATTCGCGAAACGGAAGCCCTGATCGCGGTCATGAATCATGACGAAAGCAATATCCTTGCCTCGATGCTGGCAAAGCAGCATGGCTGCGAGCGCGCGATTACGCTCATCAACAATCCGGCGTTTACATCACTCGTCACCAGCCTTGGCGTGGATGCGATTGTCAACCCGCGCGCAATTACGGTTTCGACGATTCTGCAGCATGTTCGCCGTGGCCGCATCAAGGCGGCTCACAGCTTGCGCGACGGTTTCGCCGAAATTCTGGAGGTCGAAGCGCTTGATACCTCCGCCATCGTCAATATTCCTATCCGCGAGATCAAGCGCCCGAAAAACATGATTTTCGGCCTTATCGTGCGCGGAAAGTCGATCATCACGCCCCGCGCAGATACCGTCATCAAGCCCGATGACCGCGTCATTATCCTGGCCGCGCATGACCAGGTGAAGCGCGTGGAGCAGATGTTCGCCGTCCGTCCGGAGTATTTCTAAATGCCGCGTATCGCCTATGTTTCCGGCCGTTACATTCCGCATGCCGATGCCGGCGTGCATATCGAAGATCGCGGTTTCCAGTTTGCCGACAGCGTTTATGAAGTCGTCGCGCTTGTGAACGGGCGTCTTTGCGATGAAGTCGGCCACCTTGATCGCCTTGTGCGCTCGCTCGGAGAACTCCGCATCAAGATGCCGATGCCGCGTAAATCGATGGAAATCGTCTTGCGCGAAATGGTGCGCCGTAACCGCATCAAAAATGGCATGATTTACATGCAGGTCACGCGCGGCGTCGCGCCCCGCGACTTCGTGTTCCCGAAGAAATCAGACACCACGCTGGTCAGGACGATGTATCCGGCGAAATACGATATTCCGGCGCGAAAGGCGGCGGTCAAGAAGGTCATCACGGTTCCCGACATCCGCTGGAAACGCCGCGACATCAAAACGACCGCGTTGATCGGACAGGTACTTGCAAAACAGGCCGCTGCCGACAAAGGCGCGTATGAAGCATGGATGGTCGATGACGACGGTTTTGTGACCGAGGGATCTTCCAGCAACGCATGGATCATCGACAAGAACCGCAACCTGATCACCCGCGCGACCGCCAATAACAGCATCCTGAAAGGCGTGACGCGCAGCGCGTTGCAGGCCTTGTGCAAAAAAGAAAAGATAAAGATCGTCGAGCGCAAGTTCACGGTTGCCGAAGCGTACAAGGCGCAGGAAGCGTTTTGCTCCTCCGCTGTCGCGCTGATCGCCCCGGTCGTGCAGATCGACGGCAAGCAGATCGGCAACGGGCAGGCGGGCGAGATCACCTGCAAGCTGCTGGACCTTTACATGGAAGACGCCACGAAAAATGGCGGCAAGCAGGAACGCTGGAACCCCGCATGACCGAACTCGTCAAACCCCGCGCCATCATTTTCGACTGGGACGATACCATCGTCGATAACTGGCATACTGCTTTCAAGGCGCTGAACACCGCGCTTGTGCATATGGGCGCTGAGGCGTGGTCGGAAGACGAAGCGCGCCGCCGCTCCGGCCCCTCCGCCCGCGACCTGTTCACCAGCCTGTTCGGTGCCGACCGCTGGCAGGAAGCGGACAAGGTTTATTACGACACCTTCTGCGCCATCGTGTTCGACAACGTAACACAGCACGACAACGCCGAAAATTTGCTGCAAATGCTTCATGATAACGGCATTGAAATGGGCGTCGTCAGCAACAAACGCAACCCGCTGCTGCGTCAGGAAATCACGCATCTGGGCTTCGACAAATTCTTTAAAGAGATTTTGGGAGCAGGGGAGGCATCCGCCGATAAACCCAATCCCGCGCCGCTGCTGCTGGCATTGGAACGCATGGGGATCGAGCCCGGCCCCGATGTCTGGTATCTGGGCGACAGCCATACCGACATGATGTGCGCGCTGGCCGCGGGATGCACGCCGATCCTGATCGAAACGAAACCACCGCCCGAAGATCTGCTGATCAAAAACCCGCCTGCGCGCCGTTTCCGCCAGCATAGTGACCTTATGGAATACGTGCGCGGCTATTTTGGCGGCCCGCGCCCGTAACGGCATTAATTTCACTTGTGAAGCCCCTGATTCGCCTATAGATTTTTAAGAGGTGGCATAGATCAAGTGCCCTTTAAAAAACGATCTATTTAGAAGCCGAGGGAATAATAAAAAATGTCGGACAAAAGCCAGAACCTTCAGGACAAGTTCCTCAATAAAATCCGCAAAGAAAAAATGTCCGTCACCGTATTTTTGGTGAACGGCGTCAAGCTGCAGGGCATTATCACCTGGTTCGACAATTTTTCGATGCTCCTGCGCCGCGATTCACACTCGCAGCTGATTTACAAGCACGCGATCTCCACCATCATGCCCGCATCGCCCGTTCGCCTGAACGACGAAGACGGCGCGGAAGTGGAAGCGGGCGACAACTCAGCCAGCCACGCCTGACCTAAAAGAGCCCCATGAGCCAAAAAGTCATCGTTATTCACCCCGAGCTGTCATCGCATAAAGGGGCGGATGGAAACGTGCGCATCCATGCGCGTATTCCCGAAGCATCGCTGGAGGAGGCTGTCGGCCTTGCCCGCGCCATCAACCTCGAGGTTGTGCATCAGGAAATCGTCAAGCTGCCGCGCATCACGCCCGCGACCATCATCGGCAAGGGCACGGTCGAGCGCATCAAGGGTGTTGCGAAAGAGCTGGAAGCGAAGCTGATCTTCGTCTATTACGCGCTCAGCCCCGTGCAGCAGCGTAACCTTGAAAAGGCTTGGGACGCGAAAGTCATCGACCGCACCGGGTTGATTTTAGAAATCTTCGGCGCACGCGCGCGCACCAAGGAAGGGCAGCTGCAGGTCGAGCTTGCCGCGCTCAGTTTCCAGCGCTCGCGCCTTGTCCGGTCGTGGACCCACCTTGAGCGCCAGCGCGGCGGTTTCGGCTTCATGGGCGGCCCCGGTGAAACGCAGATCGAAACCGACCGCCGCCTGATCGACGAACGTGTGCGCCGCCTGAAGGAAGATTTGGAAAGCGTGCGCGCCAACCGCAAGCTGCAGCGTGAATCGCGCAAGCGCGAACCCTATCCCATCGTCGCCATCGTCGGCTATACCAACGCGGGTAAATCGACGCTCTTTAACCGCCTGACGGGCTCCGAAGTGTTCGTCAAGGATCTGTTGTTCGCAACGCTCGACACCACCATGCGCGGACTTGAGCTGCCGTCGGGCAAGCAGGCCATTTTGTCGGATACCGTCGGTTTCATTTCCGAACTGCCGACCCAGCTGGTCGCCGCTTTCCGTGCGACGCTGGAGGAAGTGGCGGAGGCGACTGTCATTCTGCACGTGCGCGATATCGGGCAGGAAAATACCGAAGCCGAGCGCGAAGACGTGCTGAGCATCCTGCGCAGCCTTGATATCGACGCCGAACACGACCCGCGCGTGATCGAAGTGTTGAACAAGATCGACAGCCTGCCGGAAGAAGACCATCTGGAGCTGGTGCGCCGCACGAAGCGTCAGGACAGCCGGATTGTGGCCGTGTCCGCGATGAGCGGCGAGGGCATCGACACGCTGCTGGGCATGATCGACGACAAACTTGGCGAAAACCGTGAAGTGCTGACAGCGCATATCGATATCGCCGACGGCAAGGCGATTGCCTGGCTGTATCGCCGCGGGCAGGTCGTGGGCCGCAAGGACACGCAGAAACATGCGCAAGTCACCGTCAGCCTCGAACCCGAGGATATCGAACGCTTCAATGCGCAGTTCGGCTATAAACTCACCGAACCGAAAATGTCAGAGAAAAAATCGGACAAGAAAAAGCCCCGACCGCGTAAGAAGGCATAATACCTTCAGCTGGCCGGGGCTTGATTTCTTCGTCTAAAGCTTAGACCGAGGGAGCAGCAGGAGCTGCGGGCTTCGGAGCTTCAGGAGCTTTTTCCGCAGCAGCTGCCGCGGGAGCTTCAGCAGCGGGAGCCGCAGGGGTTTCTGCTTTGGGAGCTTC
>JADYYV010000252.1 GCA_020853455.1 Alphaproteobacteria bacterium
CTATGACCTTGCCGATATCGGCCAATATTACCTGGCGTATCAAAAAATGATGGCGCATTGGAACGCCGTGTTTCCGGGCGACATACTGGAACTCCGCTACGAAGACATGGTGGCGGGGCAGGAACAGCAGACGCGCCGCCTGCTGGAATTCTGCGGCCTGCCCTGGGATGCGGGCTGCCTTGATTTCCACGGCAGCGAACGTCTTGTGAAAACGGCCAGTGCAGGGCAGGTGCGCCGCCCGATCTATGGCGGTTCGGTCGGTAAGTGGAAAAAATACGCGCGCCACCTGCAGCCGCTGCTCGATGTGCTGGGTGACGTCAAAACCGCGCTGGCACTTGCGGCGGCCTGCGGCCTGGTGTTCGGCAGCCCTGCCGCGCAGGCCGACCTGCATCTGGATCTGGGCGGCTATGCGCGCAGCTATGTCGTTTATAGCGATCAGGACGAAACCACCACTCCCGCGCCCGGCGACGAATTGCGCCATTTCCAATTCCGCCGCGACATGGAAATGCACTTCACCGGCGAAAAAACGCTGGAAAGCGGATTGACCATCGGTCTTAAATCCGAGGTGAAGCTGGGGCTCGAAGCCGCTTCCGGCACGGTGAATTCCATCACGGGCGGCAAGCGCGACGCAGACACCTCCGGCGCGTCGTATATTTATTTTTCCGGCGGCTGGGGAAAATTCTTTCTGGGCGCGAATGAAGGCGCTGCGTACCAGCTGCAGGTGGCGGCACCCTCCGCCGACACTTATGTCGATGGCGTGCGCATCTATTTGCAGACATGGAGCATCGACGCGTGGGATGACGGGCTGGTCAATCTCTCCTATGCGCCGCCGAATTCGACAATCCGGCTCGGCTACGACCATTCAAACTTCGGCAAAATCGACCGCGCGACCTACGTAACGCCGCGCTGGAACGGGCTGCAGCTGGGGGCATCCTTCGCGCCGGAAAACGTCAGGTTCAAGATCGGTAACAGTTTCGCGGGCGCGCATCCGGACGACCGCCTCGGCAAGTTTGAAAACGCCTATGACCTTGCCGCGCGCTGGGATGGAAAACTGGGTGACGTGAAGATTGCGGGCGGCATCGGCTACAGCGCCGCCAACCCGGAAGTGCGCGCTGTCGCCGGCAACAACGGCTCCGCCGATCACCGCACATGGTCGGCCGGCCTTAACCTTGGCTGGAAAGAATGGAGTATCGGCGGCGCATGGCGTGATGCCACAACCGGCGTGGAAGGCCCGGATAACCGTCAAAAAGTGGTCGTGGCCGGATTGGCGTGGGATTCCAATCCCTTGCACCTTGGCGCAACCTGGTATCAGCAGGTTCTGGAATCGAACGCCTTTTCGCTCGGTCTGGCCGATGACATCACGGTGCAGCGCGTGACGCTGGGCGGCTGGTATCAGCTGGTGGACGGCATGACCCTGCGCAGCACCGTTTCCCGCCTGCAGGTCGATAACGGCACAAATGCCACCCGCGACCCCACCCAATGGCAGCTGGCGATTGGTACCGAAATTACCTTTTAAAATCAGATGCTTTACGAATGGACTTGCTTTAATACAGGGCGGTGCTTAAATCGTTCCCAGCATTTGTGCATGGCAACAAGGAGATTTCCATGACTTCCCAAAACAACGACCCCATCGTCATCGTCGGCATGGCGCGCACGCCGATCGGCGCGTTCCAGGGCGAACTGTCCGGCTTTTCCGCCTCCGACCTCGGCAAGATCGCGATCGAAGAAGCGCTGAAACGCTCGACCGTCAGCGCGAATGATGTCGAAGACGTCATCATGGGCTGCGTGCTGGCCGCAGGGCAGGGGCAGGCGCCCGCGCGTCAGGCCTCCATTAAAGCGGGCATCCCCGATTCAACCGGCGCCACCACCGTCAACAAAATGTGCGGATCGGGCATGAAGGCCGTGATGCTGGCACATGATAACATTCTGGCCGGTTCCGCGAGTGTGATGGTCGCAGGCGGCATGGAAAGCATGACAAACGCGCCCTACCTGCTGGAGAAAGCGCGCGGCGGTTTCCGCATGGGCCACGGCGTCGTGAAGGATCACATGTTCCTCGACGGCCTCGAAGACGCGTATGACAAAGGCCAGTTGATGGGCGTGTTCGCGGACGACACCGCGCGCAAGTGCCAGCTGACCCGCGAAGATCAGGACAAATTCGCGCTGGCATCGCTTGCCCGCGCGCAGGAAGCGACGAAATCCGGCGCATTTACCTCTGAAATCGCGCCGGTGACGATCAAGGCGAAAACCGGCGACACCGTCGTGTCCGAAGACGAAAGCCCCAAGAAAGCGAAGCCCGAAAAAATCCCGACGCTGAAACCCGCCTTCACGCCCGACGGCACGGTGACGGCCGCCAACGCATCGTCGATTTCCGACGGCGCTGCGGCGCTGGTGCTGATGCGCAAATCCGAAGCGCAAAAGCGCGGCCTGAAGATTCTGGGCGAGATCAGGGCGCATGCGACCCACGCGCAAAAACCGGCCGAATTCACGCTCGCGCCCATCGGCGCGACGAAAAAGGTGCTGGAAAAAGCCGGCTGGACCGCAAAAGACGTCGATCTGTTCGAAATCAACGAGGCGTTCGCGGTCGTGCCGCTCGCCGCGATGAAGGAACTGGGCCTGCCCCACGAAAAAGTGAACGTGAACGGCGGCGCATGCTCCATCGGCCACCCCATCGGCGCATCGGGCGCGCGCATCATCATCACGCTGCTGGCGGCGCTTGAAAAACGCGGCCTGAAGCGCGGCGTTGCGTCGCTCTGCATCGGCGGCGGCGAAGGCACGGCGATCGCGCTGGAGAGGGCGGCTTAATCCCTCTTGGCGAAACGTAAAAGCAAAAAATCCGGATCGTCCGGAAGGAACCAAACGCGAAGCCGCCGCTCTGGCGGCTTCCGTCCTTTTACGCGCTTTTTGCTGGCGGCGGGTCTGTGGTGCTTCGCGGCCGGCATCGTCGTCCTGGCCTGGTGCCTGCACGATATGCCCGACACCAGCGACGTCAAGCCGCTGGAGAAACGCCCCAGCATCAGCGTGCTTGCCTCCGACGGCTCGCTGATTGCGCGCTATGGCGGGCTGAAGGGCAATGTGGTCGAAGCGAAAGACCTGCCGCCCTATGCCGTCGCGGCGTTGCTGGCGGTGGAAGACCGCCGTTTCTACGACCATATGGGCATCGACCCGCTGGGCCTTGCGCGCGCGATGTATGCGACCGTCAAGGCGCGCCGCTGGGTGCAGGGCGGATCGACCATCACGCAGCAGCTGGCGAAAAACCTGTTCCTGACGCCAGACAAAACACTGCGCCGCAAGGTGCAGGAAGCGGTGCTGGCGCTGATGATCGAATGGAAATATTCCAAGGAAGAAATCCTGACCGCCTATATGAACCGCGTCTATTTCGGCTCGGGCGCGTACGGCATCGACGCGGCGGCGCGCACCTATTTCAACAAAAGCGCCACCGATGTCAGCCTGTTCGAAGGCGCGGTGCTGATGGGGCTGCTGAAGGCGCCATCGCGCTTTTCGCCCACCTCCAACCCGAAGCTCGCCCGCGAGCGCGCCAAGACGGTCATCAAGGCGATGGAAGACGCCGGTTATATCGGCGCCGATATCGAAAAGCAGGAAATCAAGAACGCCAAGATAACGCTGGCGGGCGGCAATCCCGGCTCGCTCAACCGTTATTTTGCCGACTGGGTGCTGGAACAGGTCGATGGCTATGTGGGCAACACGGAACGCGACCTGATTATCCGCACTACCTTTTCAAATGAACTGCAGGCGCTTGCCGAATCGCGCCAGCGGGCGATTTTCGCGGGCATGAAACCGACCGACAAGGTGTCGCAGACCGCTATCGTCACCCTGTCGCTCGACGGCGCGGTGCTGGCGATGACAGGCGGCGTCGATTACACCGAAAGCCAGTTCAACCGCGCGACGATGGCGATGCGCCAGACGGGGTCAAGCTTCAAGCCCTTCGTCTATCTCGCCGCGCTGGAGCAGGGGTATAGCAAGGACGACATCATCGACGACGCCCCGATCCGCGTCGGCAATTACAGCCCGAAGAATTACGAAGGCAACTATAACGGGCCTGTCACGCTGACGCAGGCGCTGGCACATTCGCTGAACGCCGCCACCGTGCGCCTGCTGCAGCAGATCGGCGTTTCCAGCCTGCTGGATGTGGCGCAGCGCCTCGGCTTGTCGCGCAAATACAAACCGGAACTGGCGACCGGCCTGGGGGCCGGCGAAGCCAGCTTGCTTGAAATGACCCATGCCTATGCCGAAATCGCCAATGGCGGCCATGCGATCTGGCCCTACGCGGTCCTGAGCGTCGAGGACGTGAAGGGCAATGTGCTGTTCACGCGCGAAAACAACGGCGGCATGCGCCTGTTCAGCCCGCGCGATATCGCGCAGCTGGACGACATGCTGGTGCAGGTGGTGGCGCAGGGCACGGGGCAGGCGGCACAGCTGACGCGCGGCCATGTGGCCGGCAAGACCGGCACGACGCAGGATTACCGCGACGCGTGGTTCATCGGCTACACCAACAAACTGGTGACCGGCGTCTGGATGGGTAATGACGACAACAGCCCCATGAACGGCGTCACGGGCGGCAAATACCCCGCCCGCCTGTGGCATGACTACATGGAACCGGCATTGGACGCGCCCGTCCAGAACTTCGCCCCCGCCATGCCGCGCGGCGACACGCAGGACAGCGACGGATTTTCAGGCATGCTGCAGCGGCTGTCGAACGGCTGGTCCGACGACAGCGACGCGCAGCCGGAGGCCAAAGCCCGCTGGCGTGCGAAATTTAATGGTAATGATAAGCCCGTCTATAATCCCTGACATTCGCCGGCGCGCGGGCGCGCCAGAAGACGAGCAATTCGCGCTGCTGCTGCGTCGCGGATTTCACGTTCCAGCGCGGCGTACCGGCGTTATGTTCCACTGTCTGCACGAATTTATGCGGAAATGATTCGCGCGCGGCGCGCAATCCGCTTTCGACCAGGGCGCGGGCGACCACTTCGGGCGCGCTGCCGGTCTTGCCTGCCGTCTGCTCGATGGCGGTGTAAATGCGCAGGTTCGCATCGCCCAGTTTCTGGCGCTGGAATTCATGCATGAACAGGGTCAGGAAATGGATGGTCAGGGTATCGGCCTGCGGTGGCAATGCCGGCAAGGCGTAAGGCTGTTGCTGTCTCATCGGAGGCTCCTCCAGATAGCGGCGGTCAAAATAAACCGCAGGTCGAAACGGCATGGCATATCCTTTTTTAAGGATGCGCCACCAGTCACTAACGAATGATTAATTTACGGGGTTGTTCCGTCTTCGGGCGTATCAGGGGGCAGCGCGGCGGAAGATTCGGGGCTGATTCGGGGAACGGCGTTGCGGGCCAGTTCGTCTACGCGTTCGTTTTCGGGGTGGCCGTTATGCCCGCGCACCCAGACCCAGTCGAGCTTGTGCAACTGCATGACGGAATCAAGCTTTTCCCACAGGTCGCGGTTCTTGACGTCTTTCTTGTCGGCGGTTTTCCAGTCGCGCTTTTTCCAGCCGTGAATATATTCGGTCGCGCCTTTCATCACATACTGGCTGTCAGTGTGGATCGTCACATGGCAGCGCGGCAGCTTCACGGCGGAAAGACCCTCGATCACCGCGGTCATTTCCATGCGGTTGTTGGTCGTCTGCGCCTCGCCGCCGGTCAGTTCTTTTTCATGCTCGCCGTATCGCAGCAGCGCGCCCCAGCCGCCGGGGCCGGGATTGCCGCTGCAGGCGCCGTCGGTGAAAAGATCGACCTTCTTCACGCGCTAAAACCGTAATCGGAAAGGGATGTGACTTTTTGATGGAAGCGTAAAATCTTGACATGCTCCATCGGGTCTTTCGCCCGCACCAGCGCGCCTTCGACCGGGTTCAGCCAGTCATACAGGCGCGTCGCCACAATGCGCACGGCGGCGGCGCGCCCGAAATAGGGCAGGGATTTCAGTTCATTTTTCGTCAGCGGGCGGCCGTGGTTATAGCTCGACAAAAACGCATGCGCGCGTCCGGCATCAAGATCGCCTTTCCAGTCGAAACACCACGGGTTGAAGGTCAGCATCAGGTCATAAGCGAAAGTATCCCAGCAGGAAAAATAGAAATCGATGACGCCCGAAACCTTTTCGTCGCGAAAAAACACGTTGTCGGGAAACAGGTCGGCATGGATCGCGCCTGCCGGCAGCAGTTTCGGGCGGTTCTTTTTCAGGTAATCCAGTTCCGCATCCAGCATCGAGAACAGCCCGGGCTCGACTTCGTCGGCGCGCGCGGCGCAGGCGTGGATCAGCCCTTCCCATGCGGACAGCGCCATCGTGTTCTGGCGCTTCATCGGGAATGATTTTCCGGCGCGGTGCATGCGTGACAGCAATTCGCCGATCGCCTGGCAGTGATGAACGTAAATTTCGCGCGGCCATGCGCCTTCCAGAAATTCGGATAGCAGGGCGGGGCGGCCCGATACCGAATGGATGCGCTGGCCGGTTTTATCGGCGACGACGCGGGCGGCGGGAATGCCCTTGTCGGTTAGATGCGACATGAATCCTGTATAAAACGGCAGCTCGTCCGGCTGGGCGCGTTTCTCGATCAGCGTCAGCACGTATTTGCCGGATGTGGTCTTGATCAGGTAATTGGAATTCTCGACGCCCTCCGCGATGCCTTCGAACGATTCAAGATTGCCGGCGTCGAATTTCGCCAGCAGGCTTTTCAAATCTTCGGCGGTGATCTGGGTATAAACGGCCATGATGGGGACAAGAATACAGGAAAGGCCGCCCGGCTGCAAAGCCGGGCGGCCTTTGATTGTTATTTTTCCGTCAAATGATGCCTTACAGACGCATGCCCGGGGCTTTCGGGGTGCGCGGCGGCGACAGGGCAGGGGGCTGCTGGGTCGTGAAGGGGAAATGGCGGCGGGTGCCGTCGATCACACCGGTATGCCCATGCGCGGTCACGGCGCGGCGTTCCAGATCGGCGAGGCCTTTTTCAGCGACGCTGTAATGGCCGTCCTTGTCGGTGAAGTTGATTTCGATGCGGTTGTCATAGGGGTTGGCAGACTGGATCTGCACGGCGGGAATGTCGCCCGCGCCCTCGATCTGGATGGGGCTTGTCTCGTTCAGTGATTTCAGCTCGTTCATCAGCTCGGCAATCGCCAGCTTCTTCGTGTAGGGGTCGGGGTCGTACACCGCATCGCCCGCGCGCAGCACGGCGTCGCGCACCTTGTCGGCCCAGTTTGCAAAACCTTTTTGCTTCATGACATTTTCATCGTCGCCGGGCAGCGTGAAGGCGACCATGTAGCCGAGGCCGTTCGTCATGCTTTTGCTTTCGACTTCGATCGTCAGGCAATAGGTCTTGGTCATCTGGTCCCCTTGTATGTTGCGAAGTGGTGCCGATTTCTGTCTAACGAATATTCTTCCGAATTCGGGGACACTATATGTGCGCAAGTTTCAAACGCAAGGGTTAATTTGAAACAATTCAAAAAAATTAAGCGGAAAGTTATTCGGCGGCGGCAAGGATGCGCGGAATCTTGAAAGTGACGGTTTCTTCGGCAACCACCGTGGTTTGCAGCGTCACATCGAAGCGCTCTTTGGCCAGTTCTATGACGCGCTGCACAAGAATTTCGGGGGCGGAGGCGCCTGCGGTCAGGCCCAGCACGCGGATATCCCGCAGTTCATCCCACGGCAAATCTTCGGCACGGTCGGCGAGATAGGCGCGCTTCGCGCCATAGGCCTTCGCGACTTCGACAAGCCGGTTGGAATTGGATGAATTCTTCGACCCGATCACGACCACCGCATCGGCGCGCGGCGCGATATCCTTCACGGCCAGCTGCCGGTTGGTGGTGGCGTAGCAAATGTCTTCTTTTTTCGGCGCGGTTACGGCGGGGTATTTCGCGCGCAACGCCTCGACGATTTCTTTTGTGTCGTCGATCGACAGCGTTGTTTGCGTGACGAAGGCGATGTTGCCGGCATCCGCAACGCTGATTTTTTCGACATCCGCGACGGTTTCCACCAGCGTCACCGCACCGTCCGGCAATTGCCCCATCGTGCCGACGACTTCGGGATGGCCGGCATGGCCGATCAATATAATCTGGCGGCCCATCTTGTGATGCATCTCCGCTTCGCGATGTACCTTGCTGACCAGCGGGCAGGTGGCATCGACGAAGATCATGTTGCGCTTCAGGGCCGCTTCCGGCACGCGTTTGGGCACGCCATGCGCCGAAAAAATGACGGGCGCGCCTTCGGGCACTTCGTCCAGTTCGTTGACGAACACCGCGCCCTTGGCGCGCAGGTCTTCCAGCACATGTTTGTTGTGGACGATTTCGTGGCGCACATAGACGGGCGCGCCGAATTTCTGCAACGATTTTTCGACGATCTCGATCGCGCGATCGACTCCGGCGCAAAACCCGCGCGGGCTTGCCAGCAATATGGTGAGCGGCGGCTTTTCCATGGGCGGAATATAGGGCGCGCGGGGTCTTGAGTCGAGGGATTAACGGGGCTAAGGTAGCGTCATTAACGAAGGATAACGCCATGAAACGCTTCCTGCTGCCGGCATTCGCCGCCCTACTGCTGCTGACCGGCTGCGACATGGGACGCCAGCTGTCCCATTCCATGTTCGGCACGGCGACCGAAAAAGAGATCATCCAGATGCCCGACTGCCCGCGCCCCGTGAAGCTGACGGACGCGGGGTATATGCCCGTTTTTGCCGAAGGCGGCACCGATCTCAGCCTCGAGGGCAAGCTGGGCGTCATTACCGGCACCTGCGCCTTCGACAAGGGCGCGGCGGTCATGGAAATCAAGGTCTCCTTTGCCGCCCGCAAGGCGAAGCCGGAGGTTGACATAAAGAAAATGAAGCTTCCGTACTTCATCGCCATCCTGTCCCCCGGGCAGGAAGTGTTGCAGCGTCAGGGCTTTTCCACTAAAATCGGTTTCGATAATAACGGCTATGGCGCATCGGAAGAAGAGCATACGCTGCGCATTCCCGTCCCCTCCAAAGAGGCTGCCGGAGGGTATAACGTGGTCGTGGGGCTTGAACTCTCGCCCGACCAGCTCGCCTATAACCGGAAACGCAAGGACCACCCCGATGCCCATTAAACTGAAGCAATTCTGGCAGGCCGAATTCCAGGAACACGAAGACGTAACCGCGCTGACGCAACAGCAGCTGGCGGCACCGTTCGAAAAACTGCTGGACGCCGCGACCACCTGCATTCAGGCCGGTGGCAAGATTTTCTTCTTCGGCAACGGGGGCAGCGCGTCCGACGCGCAGCATCTGGCGACCGAGCTTTCCGCGCGCTACAAGAAAGACCGCAAGGCGATTGCCGCGCTGTCGCTGGCGACGGATACATCCGCGCTCACCGCCATCGGCAATGATTACGGCTTCGATTACGTGTTCGCCCGCCAGCTGGAAGCGCTTGGCAAAAAGGGCGATATCGCGATCGGCATCACCACCTCCGGCAATTCCGCCAACGTCATCCGCGCGTTCGAAGAATGCCGCAAACAGGGCATCATGACCGTGGGTTTCACGGGCGCCACCGGCGGCAAGATCAAGCCGCTCTGCGATCTTTTGCTGAACGTGCCCTCCACCACCACCGCCCGCATCCAGGAAATGCACATCACGCTGGGCCAGATGTTCTGTGGCGCGCTGGAAATCAATCTCGGCTATATCGAGCAGGATGAACCCAAAGCGGGCGACAGCCTCGCCCGCGCGGTGTAAGGGGTTTTACGGAATATGTCCAAGGATCTCGATAAACTCAGCTTTGAAGAAGCCCTGTCGGAACTCGAAAAGATCGTGCGCGCGCTGGAGGGCGGGTCTTCCGACCTGAAAACCTCCATCGACAGCTACGAGCGCGGCATGGCCCTGAAAAAGTACTGCGACGCCAAGCTTAAGGAAGCGCAGGGGCGCATTGAAAAGATCACCGTCGGCGACGGCGGCAAGGTTGCGACCGAGCAGATCCGGCTTTCTGAATAATCAACTCTAAAATGGTGACATTTTTCCGCGACTTGGGGTATAACAGTCAGCAGAAAAAATCATTCTGGAAGGGTCATTCTTAAATGGCACCATCACCACGCGAGGCGTCACCGAAACTTTCACAGGCAATGGACGACTGCCGCGAAAAGGTCAACAAGACCATCTCCAGCCTGCTGCCCCCGACCGACCTGGTTGAAGCAAAACTTTTCGACGCGATGCGCTATGCGGCGCTGGGCGGCGGCAAGCGCCTGCGCCCCTTCATGGTCATGGAAGGCGCGCGCGTATTCGGCGTCGATGCCGGCCGCGCGCGTCGTGTGGCCGCTGCCGCAGAATTCGTGCATTGCTATTCGCTCGCGCATGACGACTTGCCCGCGATGGACAACTCCGACCTGCGCCGCGGCAAACCGTCGCTGCACAAGGAATATGATGAAGCAACCGCGCTGCTGGCAGGCGACGCGCTTCTGACGCTGGCGTTTGAAGTTCTTGCAGATCCCGAAACGCATGAAGACCCGCGCGTGCGCGTGGAACTGATCGCAAGCCTCGCCGGCGCAGTCGGCATGCACGGCATGGTCGGCGGCCAGATGCTCGACCTCATCGGCGAAAAACAGGAATTCGATGTCGGCACGATCAGCCGCATGCAGCGCATGAAAACCGGCAAGCTGATCGCGTTCTGCTGCGAAGCGGGTGCGATCCTCGGCAAAGCGAACCCGGCGCATCGCCAATCCTTGCGCAACTACGCGCATGATCTTGGCCTTGCGTTCCAGGTCACCGACGATCTGCTCGACGTTGAAAGCAACGTCCATGAACTCGGCAAACCTGTGAATCAGGACGGCAAGAAATCCACCTTCGTGTCGGCGATGGGCCGCGAACAGGCGCGTACGCGCGCGCAGATGCTGGTCGATCAGTCGATCTCGCATCTTCGCGTGTTCGACGAAGGCCGCGTGGATTTGCTGAAGGATCTGGCGCGCTACGTGCTGGAGCGCCGCGTTTAATCTTTCCGGCGATTCTTTATCCGCTGCACAATTCCTGCACCAAAATGTCTCGGTAATGCCTCAGCCGGTTAACGCCGACGCATGATATATTTAAAATAAGCCTTGTATTTCAAGGCCTAGGGCAAGTGATGCCGCCGCATACGGGACCGCGTAACGGGCGTACCAATTTTCCTGAAAAAGTGTATATATATCGGCAAGAAGGACAGAGCAGATGAACGCCAAACCCCTCCTCGATAAAGTAAATATCCCGGCCGACCTCCGCAAACTGGCGAAGGGCGATTTGCGCCAGTTCGCCGATGAATTGCGTCAGGAAACCATCGATGCGGTTTCCATCACCGGCGGGCATCTGGGCGCTGGCCTTGGCGTTGTCGAACTCACCACCGCCATACATTACGTTTTCAACACGCCCGCCGACCGCCTGATCTGGGATGTCGGGCATCAGGCCTATCCGCATAAAATTCTGACCGGCCGCCGCGACCGCATCCGTACGCTGCGTCAGGGCGGCGGATTGTCCGGCTTCACCAAGCGGTCGGAGAGCGAATACGACCCGTTCGGCGCGGCGCATAGCTCCACCTCCATCTCCGCCGGCCTCGGCATGGCGGTCGCGCGCGACCTTGAAAAGGGCGACAACAAAATCATCGCGGTGATCGGCGACGGCGCGAGGTCGGCCGGCATGGCATACGAAGCGATGAACAACGCCGGCGCGATGAACAGCAAGCTGATCGTGATCCTGAACGACAACGACATGTCGATTGCGCCGCCCGTGGGCGCGATGAGCGCGTATCTGTCCCGCCTGATTTCGTCGAAGCCTTACTTAAGCATCC
>JADYYV010000253.1 GCA_020853455.1 Alphaproteobacteria bacterium
CGCGCGGGCGGATGAACCGCGCCGTGATAACTGCGCTGAAGAACACGTTCAAAATCACAAGGCCGATCGACATCACCGCGATGATCAGCACGACGGATGCAATCCTTGCCTCGGTATCCAGGTTCAGCGGCATGTCGTTCGGCAGGTTGATGCCGAAAACGCTGGTCAGCGTCTGTAGCACATCCAGCTTTGCATCCGGCATGGCAAGGCCGAGCAGCAGCCAGCACGCGCAGAGCGTGACGACGATGCCGACTGTATATAAAGCGGTGATCTTGAAAAAATCGCGCTGGAACATGAAACGGAGCCCCCTTGTATATGCCCGTTTATAATGTAGCGGGTTGGACTCGAAACCAAAATCACGAATTGGGAACGAATCCATATTGCCAGCAAAATTTAGCATAACTATCAATAATTTAGTTTTTGAGTAATTTTATTACATATCAATTTCAATGGCTTGCAGGGCGTTATGCTTTTTATTTGGAAATTAAGCGTAACTTAATTATTATCGAAAATAATAGGTCATGCTTGATAAAGGGCAGACCCTTTAAAGGTGTGTAAAAGGCGGTAACCGGCGAATGGCCACAGGGCTCACAGACGCGGCTGGAAAAGTATTCGGGAAGGAAGAGATTGATCGCATTCTCTCTCTGCCCATTACGCAGATGCGTATCGAGCTGAAGCACGCCTATCAGGATAAAGCATTCACGCAGGAACAATTCGAAGACTTCGTCGATCGCCTTGCCAAGGTCGATAACCTCGGCGGGCAGGTCGCGCTTGCGAAACAGGCGGCGGAGAAACGCGAAGTCGGCGACCCGATTGATATCGAACTGAACTCTCCCGCCAAACAGCTGCTCTGGGCGGCCGTCATGACGCGCATGATGCGCAGCGATGAAAAAGCGAAGGTTTCCAACAGCACGCTGTGGAAACAGATGCAGGATACCGTCGGCTTCAACAACGAAGCCATCGGCGTGTCCAAGGTCATCGCGCGTTCGCTGCAAAACGCCGACACGACGTTTGACTGGGGCGCTCCCGGCACGTGGTTCTATACCACCCGAAAAAGAACCATATCAATATAGATATGTATTACACGCTGCTGATGGGCTTCGAACACGTGCGTGCTGTGCATCTGCACGAAATCGGCCACTCGGAACTCTCGAACACTTATTCGCCGACGATGAAGAAGCTGTACGACAAGGTCAAAATCCTGATCGACCCCAGCACGGCGAACCCGGATGCCGAAAATCCGAACAAGAAAAAGCCGCGCATCAAGATGAAAAAGGCGGAATACCGCCAGCTGATGCTCGATGTCGCCGAATGGCAGCTGCGCTTCAAGCTGTGGCATATGACCGAGGATACGGTCGTCAACCAGTTTTCCGCCAACAAATCCGGCGAGATCAACCAGAACTTCGGCAACTCGCTCAATTACGTCAGCGCCGTGCTGCAGGGCTTCGGCGAATTGATGTCGGGCGATGCGTTCAAGCGTGACGTAAAAGTCTCGACCGACGCGCCTCCTGATGCGAACGACCCCAAGCGCGCCGCCTGGGAAGAAAAGCAGAAGAAAAAAGAAGACGCGGAAAAAGAACGCGCCGAGCGTATGCGCCGCGCCACCACGCCGCTGACCGATGACGAAGTAAAGCAAATCCAGGGCGGCCAGATTTCCAAGGAAATCGCCACCAAGATGTTCGACCAGATCAACACAGCCGTCCTGCTGGCCTATTACGAGCAAAACGGCATGTTCCGCGGTGTCGATAAAAACTGGGAACGCCTGCACATCATCCCGCAGGATATCCGCCGCGCGGTCGATGTTTCCAATATCCCGGGCGCCGCCGGCAAGGACGCGTTTGAATACCTGATCGATATGTCGGTCGGGCAGGTCAACCCGAACAAGGAATTGATGCGCATCCCGCTCGACCGCCAGCGCGCGATCACGCATATGGCGGAACAGGTGCAGGTCAAAAAAGCGACGTCTTCCTTCCTCGACCTCGCCAACGCGTTTGACGACATGGATGCCGGCGTCGAAAAATCCGAAGCCGATAACGCTGCCGATTACGCGCGCGAATTGCTGGCCAAGCTGAAAATCACCAACCTGCCGCCCGATGCCGACCCCGTTGAATCGGTGCTGTTCCTGGCCGCCAAGGCGCACGGCATCCGCAACCTGCAGCCGCAGGCGGCCGACCGCATTTTGCAGCACGAGCCGTATAACACGCTGCAGGACAGCTACCGCGCAGTTGTCGCCTATACGTCGGAACAGCGCGGCATGGTCATGGAACATGTCTGGGACACCTATCTGAAGCCCTATGCCGATGTCATCCTCAAGGCCTACGAGGAAAAGCTCGACAAGAAAATGGCGGAAAAGAAGGACAAGAAAAAAGACCCGAAACAGAACCAGCAGGGCCAGCAAGGGCAACAGGGCCAGCAGGGCGGCGAGGGCCAGTCTTCCGACGGCGAAGGCAGCAGCTCCGGCGGTGCGGATTCCGAGCCCGATATCAGCGACAACGATAATGGCGACGGTCAGGGGCAGGATAGCGGCATCGAAATCACCGATGATGAAAACGAC
>JADYYV010000254.1 GCA_020853455.1 Alphaproteobacteria bacterium
AAAGCCCGAAATCGCGCAGGCGATTGCGGAGCACTACAAACCCGTCGGCGCGAATGATACCTGCCCCACCGCCCCTGTTTCGATTGCAGTTGCGCTGGCAGACAAACTGGATGCGCTTGTGGGCTTCTTCGCGATTGACGAAAAGCCTACAGGTTCGAAAGACCCCTTCGCCCTGCGTCGCGCAGCGCTTGGCGTGATCCGCATCATCCTTGAAAACAAGCTGCGCGTATCGCTGACGATGCTGTTCCAGAAATCATACCAGCTTTACGGCGGCAAGATTAAAGGCCTGCGCCCCGAAGCAGATGTGACGAAAGACCTGACACAGTTCTTCACCGAACGCCTGAAAGTCGCGCTGAAGGACCAAGGCGTGCGTCATGACCTGATCGACGCCGTGTTCGCCGCGAAAGCCGATGACGACCTGACCCGCGTGGTCGCGCGCGTCAACGCCGTGCAGGATTTCGTGAAAACCGAAGACGGCGCGAATTTGCTGGCCGGTTACAAGCGCGCCACCAATATTTTGCGCATCGAGGAAAAGAAGGACGGCAAGTCCTATTCCGGCAAGGATGTGAAAGAGTCGCTGCTGGCCGAGGAGCAGGAGAAAAACCTGTTCGCGGCGCTGGGCGCTTCCGGCGGCAAAATCAAAGCCGACCTTGCAAAGGAAGATTACAAGGCCGTTATGTCCGGCATGTCGGGCATCCGCAGTGCGGTCGATGCGTTCTTCGACAAGATTCTGGTGAACGCGCCGGACGCCGGCCTGCGCGCCAACCGCCTTTCCATGCTCGCCAGCATTGCCGGCACGATGAACGAGGTCGCAGACTTTTCCAAACTAGAGGGGTAATATTCGATGTCATCCAACGCAGCGCTCAAGACCAGCCCGCAAGCCGCAGGCAAATGGGTTTACAGCTTCGGAAAAACGCTCTGCGAGGGAGATTCATCCCAGAAAAACCTGCTCGGCGGCAAGGGCGCGAATTTGGCGGAGATGAGCAAGATCGGCCTCCCCGTTCCTCCCGGTTTCACCATGTCGACCGAAGTCTGCACATATTTTTATCAGAACAAGCAGTCATATCCCGGCGATCTTGATGCTCAGGTCAATGGCGGCCTCGCGCAGCTGGAAAAAGAAATCGGCGCGATTTTCGGCGATGTAAAAAAACCGCTGCTGCTGTCGGTGCGCTCCGGCGCGCGCGTATCGATGCCGGGCATGATGGATACCATCCTGAACCTCGGGCTGAACGATGTGACGGTGAAGGGGCTTTCTTCCTCCAGCAATAACGAGCGTTTCGCGCAAGACTGCTACCGCCGCCTGATCCAGATGTATTCCGACGTCGTGCTGGGCGTCGATCATGACCTGTTCGAGGATATCCTGGATACCTACAAACGTCGCAACGGATTCAAACAGGACACGGATATTCCCGCCGAAGGCCTAGCGGAAATTGTTGAGCAGTATAAGACGCTGGTACAAAAACAGACCGGCAAGCCCTTTCCGCAGGACCCTCGCGAACAGCTGTGGGGCGCAATCGGCGCGGTGTTCAAATCGTGGATGACCCCGCGCGCCGTCACCTACCGCAAAATCAATTCGATCCCCGAAGAATGGGGCACGGCGGTCTGCGTGCAGGCCGTGGTGTTCGGCAATATGGGCGATGATTGCGGCACGGGCGTCGCGTTTACGCGTAACCCTTCGACCGGTGAAAACAAGTTCTATGGCGAATACCTGCTGAACGCGCAGGGAGAAGACGTGGTGGCAGGCATCCGCACGCCGCTGGAACTTGACGACATGAAGAAAACGATGCCCGAAGTGTATGAACAGCTGGACGCGATCCGCCTGCAGCTGGAAAAGCATTACAAGGATATGCAGGACATCGAATTCACCATCCAGAACAAAAAACTGTATATGCTGCAGACCCGCAGCGGCAAGCGCACAGCGCCCGCCGCCCTGAAAATCGCGGTCGATATGGAGAATGAAAAACTGATTTCGAAAGAGGTCGCGATCAAGCGCATCAACCCGCAATCTCTCGACCAGCTGCTGCACCCTACCATCGACGCGAATGCGGCAAAGAACGTGCTGACGCGCGGGCTGCCGGCATCGCCGGGCGCTGCGGTCGGCGCGGTATGCTTTGATTCCGATGACGCGGAAAAGCTGGCCAAGGATGGCGTAAAGGTGATCCTGTGCCGCACCGAAACCAGCCCCGAAGACATTCACGGCATGCATGCCGCCGAAGGCATTTTGACGTCGCGCGGCGGCATGACCAGCCATGCGGCGGTCGTTGCGCGCGGCATGGGCAAACCCTGCGTTTCCGGCGCGGGCGATGTGGTGATCGACATGAAATCGAAAACCATGACGATCAAGGGCAAGACGCTGTCGGAGGGCGATAAAATCACGCTGGACGGATCGACCGGCGAAGTGCTGCTGGGCGCGGTGAAAATGCTGCAGCCTGCGCTGACCGGCGATTTTGAAACGCTGATGACCTGGGCGGATGATATGCGCCGCCTGAAAATCCGCGCGAATGCCGAAACCGCGCTCGACGCCGAAACCGCGCGCAAATTCGGCGCGGAAGGCATCGGTCTTTGCCGCACCGAACATATGTTCTTCGATCCCGAACGCATCCTGTCCGTGCGCCAGATGATTTTGGCCGAAACATCCGAAGACCGCCGCGCGGCACTTGCCAAGATTGCGCCGCACCAGCAGCAGGACTTCGTAAAGATTTTCAAAATCATGAAGGGCCTGCCCGTCACGATCCGTTTGCTCGACCCGCCGCTACACGAATTCCTGCCGCACGAGGACGAAGAAATTGCCGGTCTCGCGAAATCGCTGGGCATTTCGGCGGACAAGGTGCGCCAGCGCATCGCGCGCCTGCATGAAGCGAACCCGATGCTGGGCCTGCGCGGATCGCGCCTTGGCATCGTCTATCCCGAAATCTATGAAATGCAGGTGAAGGCTATTTTTGAAGCGGCGCTGGCCGTGAAGAACGAAACCGGCGAAACCGTCATCCCCGAAGTCATGGTGCCTCTGATCGCGACCAAAGCGGAAATGGATATCCTGAAAGCCATGATCGACAAGGTTGCGGCAGCCGTCGGTTTCAAGGGCTACCTGACCGGCACGATGATCGAACTGCCGCGCGCGGCGCTGGCGGCGGGCAGCATCGCTGAATCCGCCGAATTCTTCAGCTTCGGCACGAACGACCTGACGCAGACGACCTTTGGCATCAGCCGCGACGATGCGGGTTCGTTCCTGCCCGCCTATCAGGCGCAAGGCATCCTGCCGTCCGACCCGTTTGCGTCGATTGATGTGGATGGTGTGGGCGAACTGGTGAAAACAGCCTGCGAGCGCGGCCGTAAAACCCGCAAAGACCTGAAGCTTGGCATCTGCGGCGAACACGGCGGCGATCCGGCATCCATCAAGTTCTTTGAATCCGCAGGCCTTGATTACGTCTCGTGTTCCCCCTACCGCGTGCCGATCGCGCGCCTGGCGGCGGCACAGGCGGCGTTGAAGGATTAACAGTGAAAGCTGTAATAGCGACGCTCAAAAAGCCGATGATTTTTGCTATCGCATGGCCGTTTGCTGCATGGATTATTTTTTCTATTATTGGCGCTCGTATAATTGGCGGTACCAGCTTGAAGTTGGACACTCCCGCTGAACCTGACATTATTGGCGGCTTTGAAGTTGGGGCGTTCGGGTACAAAGTTATGTTTTTGACTCAGTTTCTTCCCGGCGCACTCGCAATGATGTTCATTAAACGAGAGATTATTTCCAACATTTTTGGAGTGGTTGCTTACCTTATTTATTCGGCATTAATTTTCTTTATCTTCTTCTTTGTTCTGCACGGAAAAATTCCCAACGTCTTTATTCTCTTGGACGCTTAAATTCAAACACCCTTCTCGTAAATCCGCGTGTAATCCTCGCGGCTGCGCACCAGGAATTTCAGGGTACGGGAGCGGAATTCGCGTAAGTACAGCACAATCACGACCAGCGTGCAGGTGGGGATCAGCAGCCACGGGCTGATGAACCACGGCAGCAGCGCAAGCGCGAAATAATACGAGCGCAGGCCGTAATTGAATTCATGCCCCGCACGGTCGGAAATTTTCGCCAGCTGCACGGCGAAATCTTCTTCATCGGGCGTCAGTTGCTTGCCTGCGGGCACAAAGGGCGCGGCGCCGATCAGGATCGAGACAAATGTGTGCTGGCGCATCGCCCAGGTGAAGCGGAAAAACGCATAGACGAAAATGATGACCAGCGTCAGCAGCTTGAACTGCACCTGCTCCACCGTCGTTTTCGCAACGAAAGCGTGGTTCGATAACAGCTCCATCACGTTCTGCGACGAATACAAAACCGTCACCGCGCCCGCGAGGATGAAGATATTGGTGGTCGCCAGAAAGTTGACCATCTGCACAAGGTTGTTCAGCAGGGCGAGGTCTGAAATACGGTTTTCGCGGTAGAGGAGTTTTTTCATCCAGTCGGTGCGGTAACTGTAGAGCAGCGCCGAGAGGCATTCGGTGTCATGTGCGCGTTTCTTGGCGTAAAGCGTGTAGCCCACCCAGCAGGCCAGAAACCAGCCAAAAGCCACCCAATCCATCACATCGCCGAAAATCATCGCTCTCACCCGTCTTTAACTACGGGTAATATTATTACCTTTTATGTTGCAGCGCAACATATTTTTTCGGGAAATTATTTAGAACCCGTTCTTGCGGGCGGGCGACGGCGCTGTGAATAGTGCGAGGCTTTCCATGCCGGTCAGTTTCGCGTTTAGATGCGCCATGGTGCGGTCGTGCAGTTCGCGGTATGCGGTGGCACCCATCTCGCCCTGAACGCTCTGCAGGCGATCCTTGGTGTCTTCCAGCACGAAGCGTTCACGTGTGGGTTTCGACACGCTGCCGGTCGTTTCAAACTCCTTCAGCGCCTTCAGGCTGGTGGTGATCAGGTCGTGGGCGTGTTCGGGATAGACCATGAAAACGTGGTTATCAGGGCTGAGCCCCGGAGCATTGGCGGCAAGGTTGAACCCCGCCCTGCGCACTTCGTACCGCGCCAGCGCCGCGCAGACATGGCGCGAAAAGGCCTGTCCGTCTGTCTGCGCGCAATCGAGAATGCGGGTGTCGGTTAACAAGTGATTCTGCCCTATATGCTCAGTTTGTGTATAACTAAAGGTAGCTTTGAATACTGACCCTGTCAAACATCCCATAGCTTGTCGTGGGGATTCAAGGAGTTGCGCGTTAGAAGATATGTACCAGCGTCAGGCCGATGCGCGACCGGGCCTCGTTTTCCATGAGCTTTAGCTGTTCAAGGCCGGGTTCCAGCTCGGTGATCACGTATTGCGCGCGTTTTTGCGGGCCGCCGACGGCGTTGTCGGGGAATTCCAGCGACCAGTTGCGCGTCTTCACGACAAGGCCGCACAGCACCGCGCCCATGCCGGCGTGGTTTTCCTCGATATCGCTGCGCAGTTTCATGAAAGACTGTTTGTTGATATCGCCCCAGAACAGCTCGAACCCGTTCTGGAACTTCGCCAGCCGTTCACGGATGGAGGTGGAAAGGAAACGCAGCGAGTCTTCGACTTTCTTGCAGCTTGCGAGCGTGCGCGGCGATGACGCGACTTCACGCTGCGTGCGCAGGTCGCCCAACCATAGCCAGAAGCGGTTGATGTCCGGCACGATGCCGTGGAAAGTATGGCGGTAATAAGCGACCGATAAAAACACGTCGCTGTAATCTTCAAGAAAGGCCGGAATTTCCGCCATGCCAAGGCCGGTTTTCTGCCCCATCATTTTCAGCCGTCCGGCCACGCGCGTTTTATCGGGGTCGTTGAACAGCTTCAGGAGGTCGGCATCTGTTTCATCGCCCTCGCCGAAGATATTGCGGATCAGCGGGCGCGTGAATTCCTGCGTGTAGCGGTGCAGCGTGTCCTTCATGTCGCCCGACAGTTCCAGCACGGTATCATCCACCTCGATGCCGAGGCGCTTGAGGCTGGAGCGCAGGGAATAAATATCATAGCTGGGCAGTGCGGAGAGTTTCGAGACGATGGTTTGATCCTCGACCGTTCCGGCCTGGGCCTGCACGATGTCTTCGGGGCGTATCTGCAGGCTGCCCGAAACTGAATCGTTATGAAGCTCGACCGCCGTCTCCATGCGCGAATTTTTCACGAGCCGCGCGGATTTCAGCGTGCCGCTCGATAGCGGAATCATCGACAGCGGCAGCGCGTCGATGGCATCACGGTCGGACACAGGGGGCTTGCCGCCTTTGCCGCCGGTTTTTGATTTGTCGGTTGTCACAATTACACCCAAAATACCCTTGATAGTATTTTAAAGCATAAAGGTTAACGATTTAAGGCAGATAATCCGGAACAGACAGCGCCAGCGGCTGCCCTTCTCCCGTTTGCAGAATTGGCGGATTTTCGGCCAAAACCGCCACTTTCAGCTGCGCCAGCGCAAACAAGCCATCGGATGACAGCTGCCGAACCTCCCCCATATCCTTGCCGTCGGCAACGACTTTTGCGCCAGCCGCCATCGGCGTTGCGCTGTTGATGGTGACGATGCGGCGCTTGGCTTTCGACAGGTTATACATGCGCGCCGCGACTTCCTGTCCGATAAAGCAGCCTTTGTCCCATGCGACGGCGTTCAGAAGGTCGAGATTCACATCGGCCATCGTATCGCGTTCGGTGATGGCAAGGCTGCCGCAGGGAATTGTTTTGCGGATACAGATGTCGTGATAGGCCGCAACGGGCTCGGCCTCGATTGTTTCGGTGGCGTATAACCGCGGCGGCAGCGTGGCAAGGCGCGGGTCGGCGATGCCGCGAGAATCCGCATACACATTTCCGGCCTTGCGCGTGAAACTCACCTTCGCCCGCAATTTGAAAATCGCAAAGCGGCGCAGCAGGTCATCGACACGCGCGGTTTCGCAATCGAGGAAGTATCCGGCATCATCCTGCCCGATAAAGAAATCATGCAGTACAAATCCCTGCGGCATCAGCAGGCAGGAATAGACAAGCCTGCCCACACCCGCGTGTTTCATGTCGTTCGTAATGACGTTCTGCAAAAAATCGCGCGCATCGTCGCCCGCCACGCGGACAAGGCAGCGGTCGGACAGGTGGATGGGGTTATTCATCGTCATATTCCTGGTCCGCGGCATCATCGCCGGTTTTGGTCACGCCATAAGCCTTCAGCGCCCTTGCCCGCGCCTCGCCATGATCGACGACAGGGTGCGGATAGGTTTTGCCGAGCGTGACGCCCGCCTGCGCCAGCGCCAGCGGCGGGGCATCCCACGGTGCATGAATATAGGCCGCCGGCACGTTTTTCAACTCCGGCACATAGGTTTTGATGTATTCGCCCGCCGGATCGAACTTGGCGCTTTGCAGCAGCGGGTTGAAAATGCGGAAATACGGCGCGGCATCGGCACCGCAGCCGCCGATCCATTGCCAGCCCGCAGCGTTATTGCCAAGATCGGCATCGACCAGCGTGTCCCAAAACCAGTCTTCTCCGTCGCGCCAGCTGATGAGCAGGTTTTTGACAAGGAATGACCCCACGATCATGCGCACGCGGTTATGCATCCAGCCTGTCTGCCATAACTGCCGCATGCCGGCATCGACGATGGGGTATCCGGTCTGCCCGCGCTGCCACAATTTCAGCATCCGGTTGTTCTTTATCCACGGGAATTTCGTGAAACGCTTGTTCCACGGCTGCTCGGGGAAATCGGGCGAATGATAGAGCAAATGCCACGAGAATTCACGCCAGAGCAATTGGCGCAAATACGCCTGGCCGTTGGCGGTGACCAGTGCATTATCGTTTTTTGCCAGCATCGAACTGACCGCATGCCAGACCTGATGCGGGCTAACCTCGCCGAAATGCAGGTAAGGCGACAACTGCGACGTACCGTCTATGGCGGGCAGGTCGCGCTGCTGTTTGTATTCGCCGGCGCCGTTTTTCACGAATTCCCTGAGCCGCGCCTGACCGCCCTCTTCGCCCGGCTGCCAGAATTCCTGCATGGTTTTGTACCATTTAATTTCCGGCATCAGGCCGAGTTCGCCGAGTTTCAGGCCGGCAAATTTCTTGAATTCGACATTTACCGTTTTCAGGGGCGGGCGGATTCCGCCGCGCTCGAGACAGGCTTTGGAATAAGGCGTGAAGACCTTGTACGATCCGCCGGTCTTGTTCTGGATCTCCCACGGCTCGAACATCAGGAAGGAACCGAAGCTATGCGCCTCGATGCCGTCACCTTTTAAAGATTCCTTTATTTTCTTGTCGCGTGCCATAGCCCAGGGCTCGTAGCGGCGGTTCCAGAAAACGGCGGTTGCGCCGGATTCCTTCACCAGCTTCGTGATTTCCTTTGCGGCATCGCCCTTGCGCAAGGTCAGCGGAATTTTACCGCCGAGTTCTTTCAGCGATTGGTGCAGCCACCACTTTGTTGCGCCACCCTGCTTCCAGATGCCGGGGTTGACGTCGTCGAGGATATAGACGGCGATGACAGGCTTGCCCGTATCGCGGGCGGCTGCAAGTCCGGGATTGTCGGCAAGGCGCAGGTCAGACCGGAACCAGAAAATAACGGGCGCTTCGGTCAAGGTTTGTCCCAGTATTTGAAACCCATGCTGGCCTCGACATGCGGCGGCAGCGGCGGCAGTTTCGACCGCGGAATCAGGAAGGTGGAGATGCCGAACAGGTCTTTGAAGATGCGGTGCTTGGTCGCGGTCGCGGCGAGGTAATCATGCCCCGTCGATCCGCCGCTGCCCATTTTCGTGCCCAGCATACGCTGCGCCATTAACGCATGACGATACCGCCACAGCGCCATCAATTCATCGACATCCATCAGGTCGCTCAGGATTTTGAACGGAATTTGCAGCGCGGGCTGGTCGCGGTACAGATTGATGAACAGCGCGGACTGCAGCGCGGGCTTGTCGAAACGCCACGGCAGCGGTTCGCCCTCGCCTTCGCCGAACAGCAGGTCGAATTGCGCCTGCATGCCTTTCAGCTTGTTCAATTCCATTTCGCGCGCGGCATCGGGCATCTGGGTATTCGCGCCGATCGCCTTGCGGTCGTTTTCCAGCATGTCCATGACGGCCTGGCGATAAGACTGCCAGAACGAAAAGCCGGTCATTTCCACAAACGGCGTACGCGACAGCCAGTTGCCGACCTGATCGACCAGCGATGTTTTCTTCATCACTTCATGCAGCGCGTCGCGGTCTTCGGCGGGCAGGAAGTTTTCAAATGATTTTCCGTCATAGCCTACGCGCGCGTCATGCTGAAGACCAAGGCGCACTTCGATCTGGCGGAACTGCATGCTCTGGAACCCGGAGGCCGAGCGGAAGACGTGGCGGAAATCGAGGAAGTCAAGCGGCGTCATCGTTTCCATGATATCGAGCTGCCGCACCAGCAGGCGCAAGATGTCGGTGATGCGCGACAGGCTGGCGGACACGACGCGCAGGTCTGAATCTTTCACGACCGGGTTGCCGAATACGCCCTGGACACGGTCCAGCTCGAACAGGATCAGCTTGAACCACAGCTCATAGGTTTGGTGCAGCACAACAAACATCATTTCGTCATGCGCGGGGCTGAGCGGTTTTTGCGCCTGCAGCAGGGTGCCGAGGTCGAGATAGGATTTATATGAAAGATCGGGTTCTTTTGACATGGCGAAAGACTAGCACTTCGCGGCTAGAAAATAAATGGCACAATAGCCTTGGTTTTGTTCATATAATCGCGGTATTCCTGCCCGAATTCCTGAATCATCAGATTTTCCTCGCGCCGCCATTTGATGTAATGCGCCGCCAGCATCACGATAAAACCCGCAACCGCCGCCCATGTTCCCACCGCCAGAACAGTGCCGATTACCGCGAGAAAAAGACCCGTATAGATCGGATGACGCACATGCGCATAAGGGCCGGTAGTGACAAGCTTATGCCCTTCTTTCAGCGCGACCGTGCCGCTCCAGTATTTGCCAAGATGGCGCCGCGCCCAGATAGAATATCCGTGCCCCGCAACCGTCAGCGCAACGCCCAGCCATTTAAGCACAGCGATGTCATGAAACATGCCCCAGTCAAGCGCTGGCACATGACCGTTGTGGAATATAGCGACGAGACCGAACAGGTTGGGAACGGTATGCTGCAGCCGCTTCAGGTTTTCATCCCATTTGCGTTTCAGGACAAATTGCGCCGCGACAACCCAATAAAAAAACCACGCCAGCCATAACCAGCCGCAAATTTCAATTGGTGTCAGGTTTTCGGGCATCTATTACGCCTTGGGTTTGCGAAATACCACGATCAGCTCGCCCGCATAAAAACCGAATTTCGTCATGCCGATGCGGTTGATGACCGTTTCTTCATCCACTTTAAACATCCAGTCTGACATGGCAATATCATATGTCTTTCCGGATTTGGTCTGGATTCTCAGGGTATATGTCATATGGGCGGCATTGCCGGATTGACGGCCCTCGGCCTTGCCAATCACGTCATGCGCAGTGCCGGTATAGCTGCCATCATCGTTGAATACGATATTCCATGTACGCGTTTCCTTGCGTCCGTCATTGGCTCACCATTCAGCTTCCAACAGCAGTGCTTCGTGATCGGAAAAGGGCTGCTGGATGATTTTCAGGTCCATTTTATCGGCGAGGGATCTGCTGCAAATACACAGGTCGAGCGCCTTGGTGGTGCGGTGCAGACGAAATGTGGGCTGTTGTTCGTCATTCAGGATCACGAGACCGGCGCCGTCGAGGAATGGCTGGAGTTCGGCAAATCCATGCATGATATTGAAATCCGCCATCACGATAACAGGAACGCCCTGATCGTCGATCAACTTGCGCAGCTCGGCGAATTGCCGGCGTCGCACCTTTTTCTGTAACGAAAAATGTGTGAAATACAGCATAACGCCGTTTGGCAGCGCGATGCGGTGTATCAGACGCTTGGATCCGGTCGTGAAATACAGTTTATCAAACGGGTAATCGACGCGCGACATAAACGCGCTGCTCTTGCCGAAATGAAGCGGCAAACGGTTAAGCCAGTTTCCGGGGCCGTATTTGTCGGCGATATCGTAATGGCGATATTCGTCGTCCAGCAGGTATTTGATCTGGTTAAAGCGCGCGGAATGCACCGAACCTTCGTCGATTTCGACGAAGCAGCAAATATCCGGCCTGATGGATGCAATAATTCCTTTCAGCTGCATCAGCACTTGTTGTTGCAACGGGATAGTGCAATAGAAATTGCGGTTGATGCGGCATATATGCTGCCATAGCGTACCGTCTATGCCCCGCGCGTAACCGATATTGCTGAACAGGACCTTGAACGCCATGTCACAGCACGCCCTTCATAAAGCGGCCCAGATAACCGACAAGGCGTTCGGTAAACGGAATGTCACGGCAATATTGTAAATCCACCTGTACTGAATCACGCATATAACTGTCCGATAACTGACGCAATTCGCGCAGGACATGCGGAACACGTATGATAAGATTCGCTTCGCGGTTGTGTAGCAGGCTCAGGTAATCCATGTTGGTGCTGCCAATCGTCGCCCAGTCTTCATCTATAATAGCATATTTCGCGTGGAGCACTTGATCTGGATAAAGGAAAATCCTGACCTTGCGACGCAATAGCCCCGGGAAATAGGAATGCGACACATGGTCGGCCAGCGGCACATCCGTCTTGGCGCTGGCAAGTATTTCCACGTTCACGCCCCGCCTCGCCGCGCGTATCAGCGCCCTGTGCAACCTGCGGGGCGGTAAAAAATAGGGCGTCACAAGACGGACGGATTTCTTTGCCGACCCGATCTGGTGCAGCAGCTCACGGTAAATCGGGTTGATTCGCAACGCTGGATGCGATACGGCATAGGCGCAGTCGGCGGTGATATCCGGTTGCGCATCGCGGATTTTTTCGTTTTTGTCGCGCGCCTGCCACACGCTGGAAAAATGCGCCGCGACACAGGCGACAGCAGGGCCTGTGAACCGGCAATGCATTTCGTGCCAATGCTCCATGATTTCCCACAGGCAAGCGCTGCCGGTATGCGCGACTTCTCCGTCAATCAACAGGGTCTTGACGTGGCTTCTCGGCAGCCAGCGTGACGGCATGAATGCGCGGCGCGATAGAAGAGAATTGTAAAAATAGACCTCGCCCCCCGCCAGCTGGATATCGTCGAGCAATTTATTGACCAAAAGTCCGCGGCTGCCGACCCCGTCGAACATAAGCCGTACCTTCACGCCTTGCCGCGCCTTATCTGCGAAAAGCTGCAGAAAACGATGGCCGGCATAATCGTCCATCATGATATATTGTTCGAACTCGATTGATTTGCGCGCCAGTTTACAATCGGCATACATCGCATCCCAAATAGCGGAGGCGCGGTTAAAAAACTGGAATGTCGCTTGCAATTCGGCGTCCTTTTGCATCAACCGGTCCTTTGTTGCGGTCGGACTATATTGATTAAAACGCCCGGACTGCACATAATGTTCCGCGTACAAAGACGCAGGCTACGGCTTGATCAGGGCGTTAACGGTTTAGAGGCCTCCGGTGCAGCTTTCTTGACCGTCACATCTTTTGAAATGCGCGCCAATCCCGACGAAGTTATCTTGCGCAGCAGCGTTTCAAGATCGCCCGTGATCGCGGTTATTGTATTTGCTTATGCTGGCATTTTTTCCGAGAGCGTAAAATCACGCAGCAATTTTTCACTGCTGCGGTCGATCAGGCGGAATGTCAGCGATACACGGATTTCCGCGACGCCCTGCGCGGTATCCGCATAGACCGGCTGGAAGTCATTCACCTTGACCTGCAGCGAATAAGGCGCGTTCACCCCGCTATCCGGCGTTACGGCGGAAAACCGCGCGGACTGTATGATGAAGTCCTGCATGACCTTGTTAAGCGCATCCGGCCATGCGGCATCCGCATAAAAATCCATGCGCCGCCCGCCCGACATATGCAACGCAATGCGCGCGGTATCGAAACCCGCCGGCATTTCCGGCTCCTGCACAATAACCGCCGCCGAAGATGCGCGTTTTTCCGGCTTTTCAGCATGCAGCGTATAGACCGACACCGGCGGCGCTTTGGATTTTGTGATACTGCCGCAACCCGCAAGCGCGGCAAGACAGATGCAGGCGAGGACAGGAAACAATTTTTTCATTTCGGTATCTCCACGCCGCGCGAAGACGGCTGATATATGACCTGTGACGGATCGCGGTCCAGCTTGTCGGCAAGCTTGCGCACAGAATTCGCGGTACCGCGCGTGGCGCGCGACGCGGCGGTGAACTGTTCAAGCCCGTCCGACGCAAAACGGTCGATATGCGGCCGGTTACGGTCCAACAACCGGCTGAAATTTTCTGCGGCATTGTCGAGGTTGTCGACGGTGCTGCCCATGTTTTCGATCAGCTTGGGCATTTGCGCGCTCGACAGGCTCAGGTTATCAAGCAGCATGCTGACATTCGACACGTTGACAGGGCTCAGGACACCGTTCAGGTCGCGGCTGATGTTTTCAAGGTTGACCATAGCGGCCTGCACTGCCGCCATCGTGCGGTCGTTCAGCATCGTATCGAACTTCGCCGTGATCGCGCGCACCTGCGATGTAATGGCCGGAATGTCCTCAAGCGCCTCGTACAATTTCGACGCGCTGCCCTGAAGTAGCGGATATTTCATATCGCCTGTGATGGTGGCATCCGACGTATCTTCTTTCGCGGTCGCCATTTCGATACGCACCAGACCTGTGACGCCCTGCGTCGCCATCGTAACCCTGGTCTTTGACTTCACGGGCGTTGATTTATCGACACCGATATCGACATGCACCAGTTCGGGATTGTCCTTCACCAGCCGCACGGCGACCACTTTGCCAACTTTGACGCCCATATATTGCACCGCGGCGCCCTCCTCCAGTCCCGTGATGGAATCGTGGAACTCGACGGTATAAAACTTGAAATTTTTCTGTTCCTGCGGACCTACCAGCCAGATCAGGAAGCAAACGGAGGCGAGGATCACGCCCGTCATAAAGACGCCGACCAGAAAATAAGGCGCGGTTTTTTCCATCAGACGGCTCCTGCTTGGCTGTGTTTGGGCTCACGCTGCACGGCGCGCATGCGCGAACCGCGGAAATATTCCCTGATCTGCGGGTGCTCCATTTTCATCATTTCCGCGACCGTTCCTGTCACGATTTTCTTATCGACGATCATAGCGATACGGTCGCAGACATCGACAAGCGTGTCTAGGTCATGGGTGATGATCAGGACGCTGAGTTCCAGCACGCGGCGCAATTGCAAAATCAGGTCATCAAAAGCGGCGGCTGCGACAGGGTCTAGCCCGGCCGTGGGTTCGTCAAGAAACAGGATTTCAGGGTCGAGCGCCAGCGACCTTGCGATCCCCGCCCGCTTCGCCATCCCGCCCGACAGTTCGGACGGTTTTTTCTTGGCGGTTTCAGGCTTAAGCCCGACCGCGTGCAGCTTGAACATCGCAAGACTCTGGATATCCTTGTCGGCAAGGTCGGTATGCTCGCGCAGCGGCAGGCAGATATTGTCGAGGACGTTGAACCCGGAAAACAGCGCGCCATCCTGGAACAACACGCCCCATTTTTTCGCCATTTCCTTTTTTTGCGCATCGTCCATGTCGCTGACATCCGTGCCGCCGACGATTACGCTGCCCGCATTCGGTTTGTGCAAGCCAGCAGCGTGCGCAGCAGTACCGATTTGCCGGAACCCGATCCGCCGACCAGTCCCAATATCTCGCCTTTTTGCAGCGTAAGGTCGAGCCCGTCATGAACGACCTGCTTGCCGAATTTATTGACGATGCCGTGAGCTTCGATGACGCTCGACATGCTACAGCCCCATTTCCGCAAAAATGATCGAAAACAGGGCATCCGCCATGATGACGAGAAATATCGACTGCACTACGGCCAGCGTCGTCAGCTTGCCCACGTTTTCGGCTGAGCCCTGCGCGTTAATTCCCTGATAGGCGCAGATGGCGGTGATTAAAAGCGCAAAAACCGGCGCCTTGATCATGCCGATGAAGAACATCGTCGGGGTTGCCACTTCGTGTACGCGCACGAGGTAAGAATGCACGGAAAGGTCAAGCTGCATGACCGACATGAAACCGCAGCCCACCAATCCAACAACTGTTGCAAAAAACGTCAACGCCGGCAGCGTGACAAGCAGCGCAAGCAGGCGCGGCACGACCAGCGTTTCGATGGGGTCGAGTCCCATCGTCTTGAGCGCATCGACTTCACCGCGCATTTTCATCACCCCGATTTCCGCGGCAAATGCGCTGCCGGATCGACCGGCAAACATGATGGCGGTCGTCAGCACCGCCATTTCCCTCAACAGCGAAATCACGGTCAGGTCGATGGTGAAGATATCGGCACCGAATTTTTGCAGCTGTGTCGCGCCCTGATAGGAAATAACCATGCTGATGCCAAAACCGAGCAGGCCGATGATGGGCAGAGCCTGCACGCCCGTTTCATGGATGTGGCGTGAGATCGCAGCCGGGCGAAAATGCGACGGCTCCGCGATATTGCGGAAGATGCGGACGAATACTTCGCCCATGAATGAAAACAGCGCCACCAGGAATTCAAGCCCCTCCGCCGTGCGCCGCCCGATATTCACAAAAAACGCAACCAAAGGCGGTAGCTCGTGGGCCGTCGGTACCTGCGGCTGGGCATCGGGCACGAATTCCATCAATGCCTTTTGCCGGTCGGACATATTCTCGATAGTCGCCCTGGAAAAATATTTCTGGATAAGCCATGCGCCGGCAGTGTCAATCTTGCCAAGGCCGCTGGCATCGATCAGGGCAGGTTTTACGTCATAGGAATGGACGGCGGCCTCGATGGCCGCTGCATTTCCGACAGTCCAGTCGCCTGTGAGGGCGAGCTTGCTGTGGCCTTGCGATGTCCGGTCTTCCAAAAAC
>JADYYV010000255.1 GCA_020853455.1 Alphaproteobacteria bacterium
GGAACGGTTCGGCCTGTTCCTCCAGCCGTGCGATCAATTCGCCCGCCTGCACGCTTGGCAGGGCGGGGATGTCGAAAATCGGCTTTTCCGGGTAAAGCGCGGTGCATTGGCCGCCGACATGCTCAAGGCTGTCGATGACATGGCATTTCATTTTCAGCATGCCGCATTCAAAGATCGCGAACAGCCCCACGGGCCCCGCGCCGATAATCACCACATCTGTCTTATGCACCACCGTCATAGGGTGTTTATGTCACGGTCAGAGGACAGAGTCCAGATTTGCCGGGTTTTTCGGGGTGTGTTCCGGCCTAAATAATTGAATTACCAGACCTTTCATGGTACAAAAATGCCGAAGGAGATTCACATGGGTATGCCAATTCTGATCGGCCTATTGCTTGTCGCGGTCGTGCTGGGGTTTATCATTTCGCGCCAGCCAGATACGTTCCGCGTCACGCGCACCATCATCACCCATGCGCAGCCCTTTGCCGTGTTTTCGGTCGTCAGCGACCTGCAGCGCTGGAACGACTGGTCGCCCTGGGCCAAGCTCGACCCCAACGCGAAATACGCATTCGAAGGCCCCGCAGCGGGCGTCGGCGCGGTTTTCAAATGGTCGGGCAACAAGAATGTCGGCGAAGGAAAAATGACCATCACCGAAACGCAAAGCCCCAACCTTGTCCGTATCAAGCTGGAATTTTTGCGCCCCTTCAAGGCCGTCACCGACGTCGAATTTTCCTTCCGCCCGGAAACCAGCGGCACGCTGGTCAGCTGGAGCATGTACGGCAAAAACACCTTCATCTCCAAGGCTATGAACCTTGTCATGAATTGCGACAAAATGGTCGGCGGGCAGTTCGAACAGGGCCTTACGGCGCTGCGCGATATCGTTGAAAAGCCGCCCGCAGCCTGATTTTCCGCCGTATTGACTCTGCCCCTTCCGGCTTATAGCATGGCGGCATCGTCATCATAGCGGAGTAGCAACGCCTTGCAGCCTGACAGCAAGCATGGACGCAAAGCCCCTGCCGTCGCGCCCGAGCGCGCGGAGTTTTTCCGCGCCCTGCATGGCGGCAACCGCGATTTCATCGACCTGTTCCTGGCGCAGCATCCCGATGCCGTGCATTGGCGCACGCCCGACGGCACGCCGCCGCTGGTGCTGGCGATGGGTGCTGCCGACCGCGATTTGTGGGAACCTGAAAGCCGGTCTTATAACCACGAAGACGTCATCGAGCTGCTGCTCGCCTATGGCGCCGATGTGAACGCGACGGACGCGCAAGGCCGCACCGCGCTGATCGAGGAATGCCGCCTCGACCGCCGTGAAACGATCATCAATCACCTGCTGAAAAACAACGCCGATGTGAATGCCGCCGATTACCTGAAAACAACGGCCCTGCATTTTCTGGCCGCGCAGGATTACGGCGACGACATGATCGCGCCGCTGGTTGCCGCAGGCGCGAATATGAACGCGCAGGACTGGCAGGGCAACACGCCGCTGCATATCGCGGCAGGTGAAAGCGCGTTTGAATTCACTTCCGGCCATCTGGATGCCGTGCAGCGCCTGCTGGATTGCGGCGCATCGACCGATATACGGAACAACCATTTCCGCACGCCGCTCGACAGCGCCAATATGAACGGCGATTTTCAGGACGACGGCAAGCGCCCGACGGCGGAGCTGATCGCGGTTGTCGCGGGCAAGCAGGCAAAACGCGCCCCAAAAACCGGCGACAAGCCCGATCCCGCACCTGCCAGCAACAGCAACGTCAAGGGCCCGAAGCCGCCGCCCGGCAAATTCCGCCTGTAATACCGGCCTGTTTTTTCGCGTCCTTTTTGGCTATATTGTTCCCAGCACACACAGGAACACCCATGCCGTCCAACACCGTCCGCATCGACCATGAAGAAGAAATGCGCGTGCTGGCCGTGCGGATCGCGCAGATCCTGAAAATCGGCGATGTCATTACGCTGACGGGCGGGCTGGGTGCCGGAAAAACCGTTTTCGCGCGCGCGCTGGTAAATGCGCTTGCCCCGGCGCCCGAAGAAGTGCCCAGCCCCACCTTTACGCTCGTGCAGGTCTACGAAAACCAGTCCCCCGCCATCTGGCATTTCGATCTCTACCGCGTGGAGGAGGAGGACGAGATTCTGGAATTGGGATGGCATGAAGTCCGCCGGCAGGGCGTGGCGCTGGTCGAATGGCCGGAGCGGCTGGGTGGCCTTTTGCCCAAAGATCGGCTAGAAATAAGCATCGAATTTACAGGCGATTCCGACAATGCGCGGCAGGTGACGTTCACCCCGTACGGCAAATGGATCTCCCGCCAAAAGGACGAATGACATGGCAGCAGTATTGAAAAAAGCATTCGTCCTCGCCGCCGGCCTTGGCCAGCGGATGCGCCCGCTCACCGACAACTGCCCCAAGCCGCTGCTCTATGTCGGCGGCCGCACCATGCTCGACCGCGCGCTCGATGCGCTGGCCGATGCGGGGGTGGAGGAAGCGGTCGTCAACGTGCATTACCTGCCGCAGATGATCGAAGACCACCTGAAAACCCGCACCCGCCCGAAAATTACCATCGTGCGCGAAGATGTACTGCTCGATACCGGCGGCGGCGTGAAACAGATGCTCGATTTCTTCGGCGACGAGCCGTTCTATGTGCTGAACGCCGACGTCGTCTGGACGGACGGCGAAAAAGGCGCGACGCTGACGCAGATGGCGCAGCAATGGGACGCGTCGAAAATGGACCTGCTGCTGCTGCTGCACACCACCAAAGACCTGCCCAGCTATAACGGCAAGGGCGATTATTACCTTGCCGACAATACCGACCAGCCGGTGTTCAAGGGCCGCACCAGGGAAGAGGCGAATTACATTTTCACCGGCCCGCGCATCGTGCATCCCAGATTGTTCGACGGCGCGCGTGACGGCGCATTTTCGTTCCTCGAGCTGTTCCACAAGGCGGAATTGAACGGCAGGCTGTATGCGCACCGCCATGACGGCGACTGGCACCATGTCGGCACGCCGGAAGCGTTGCAGGAAACCAACCGCATTCTGGACGCCAAGAGCAAAAAGCGCGCGCCGTGACGAACCTGCGCGACAGACCAAATGTCGTCAATATCGCGGCGGGACAGTCCTTTGCCGATGCCTTTGCGCGCGGGATACTGGAACAGGCGGGCGACGATCCGCTGAAACTCTCCGAAACGCTGATCCTGCTGCCCAGCCGCCGCGCCTGCCGCAATCTGCGCGAGGCGTTTTTGCGGCTGTCGGGCGGCAAGGCATTATTGTTGCCGCAAATGCACCCCGTCGGGGATGTCGAGGCGGATGACGTGGCGATGCTGCTGGCGGGCGACGACGGCGCTGCGGCTGCGCTTGATATCGCCCCCGCCGTTGCGCCGCTGGAGCGCCAATTGCTGCTGGCGCAGGCGATCATGAAGGCGGGCATGGCGCAGTCTTTCGACCAGGCGGTCGCGCTCGCCGACGGTCTCGGGCGTTTTCTTGACGAAGTGCAGACGGAAAATCTCAGCTTCTCCGGCCTTGAAAACCTCGTGCCCGATGAATTCGCGGAACACTGGCAGAAAACGCTGCAGTTCCTGAAAATCCTGACCGAAGTCTGGCCGGGCATCCTGAAATCGCGCGGCGTGCTGGATGTGGCGGAGCGGCGCAATAGGCTGATCGCGGCGCAGATCGCCGTGTGGAAAAAATATCCGCCGGCGCATCCTGTGATCGCGGCGGGTTCGACCGCGACGATGCCCGCGGTGCGCGACCTGCTGGCGGTCGTGGCGCGGCTGCCGCAGGGGATGGTCGTGCTGCCCGGGCTCGACCGTCATATGGACGAAGAAAGCTGGGATGCGCTCGGCGAAGACCACCCGCAATATAACCTGAAACTTTTATTGTCGCATCTTGGGCTTTTGCGCGACAGCGTCGGCAACTGGCAGGTGAAGAAAAATCCAGCCGTCAACGAAGGCCGCGTCAAATTGCTGTCCGAAGCCATGCGCCCCGCCGAGACGACCGAAAAATGGCGCGAATTGCGCGCGGGCGATATTCCGTCGCAGGCTTTGGAAAATTTCACGCGCATCGATTGCGGCGGCCCGCAGGAAGAAGCGGATGTGATCGCGCTTATCATGCGCCACGCGCTGGAAACGCCCGGCAAGACGGCGGCGCTCATCACGCCCGATCGCAGGCTTGCACGCCGCGTGTCGTTATCTTTGCGCCGCTGGGGCATCCTGATCGACGATTCCGGCGGCCAGCCGCTGACCGAACTGCCCATCGGCACCTGGCTGATGCTGGCGGCGGAAATGGCGGAGGAACAGCTGGCGCCCGTCACGCTGCTGTCCTTCCTGAAACACCCCATCATGGCGCTTAACCTGCCCGCGAATGATTTGCGCGACATGGTGCAGCTGTTGGACGAACTGGTGCTGCGCGGGCCCCGCCCGACTTCCGGCTTCGACGGGCTGCGCGACAAGGTGCTGACGCTGCCCGAAGAAAAAACGGCGCGCGCGAAACTGCTGTCATGGCTCGATGCCGTCGAACTGCAGATGCGCCCCTATGTGGAATTGATGGCGCAGCGGGGTAGGCTGCCGTTCCGCACGCTTTTGGAAAAACATATCCGCATCGCCGAAAATCTTGCCGCGACGCAGGAAATGAACGGCGCGCAGCGCCTCTGGGCGGAAAAATACGCGAGCGATGCCAGCACCTTCCTCAACCAGCTCTGGGCGTCGTCGCGCGACGTACCAGACATCACGCCCGGCGATTACGTGTCGCTCATGAAATCGCTGATGAAGGCGGTGACGGTGCGTCCGCCCTTCGGCAGCCATCCGCGCCTCTCGGTGCTGGGGCAGATCGAGGCGCGGCTGTATAGCGCGGATATGGTGATACTGGGCGGGCTCAATGAGGGCACATGGCCCGCGCTGCCCGCGCATGACCCGTGGATGTCGCGCCCGATGCGCAAGAAATTCGGCCTGCCGTCGCCCGAGCGTTCCATCAGCATCTCCGCGCATGATTTCGTGCAGGCGATTACCGCGCCTGAAGTGATTGCCACCCGCGCGACCAAGGTGGACGGCACGCCCACCGTGCCCGCGCGCTGGCTGCTGCGGCTTGAAACCGTGTTGCAGGCGGCGGGGCTGGAAATGCAGCCGAAACGCGCCGAAACCTATCGCCAGTGGATGAAGGATGTCGATACGCCCGCCGAAGTGACGCCCGTGAAACGGCCGGAACCGCGCCCGCCGGTATCCGCCCGCCCGCGCCAATTGTCTGTCACACGCATCGAAACGCTGATGCGCGACCCGTACCAGATTTACGCGCAATATGTGCTGGGCTTGCGCAAGTTCGAGGATATCGACGCCGATCCCGGCGGGGCGGAGCGCGGCACGTTCATCCATGCAGCGCTGGAAAAATTCATTAAATCCTTCCCCGATAAGCTGCCCGATGACGCATCCACACAATTGCTGGAATTCGGCCGCGCGGCGCTGCGCGATATGCGCATCCCGCAGGAAGTCGAGGCCTTCTGGTGGCCGCGCTTCGAGCGTGTCGCCGCTGAATTCGTGCGGCAGGAACGCGACTGGCGCGTAGATGCCAAACCGTATGAAAGCGAGGCCGAAGGCAAATGGCAGTTCGGCACGACAACCGAACCCTTTACGCTCACCGGCAAGGCCGACCGTATCGACAAAAAACCGGACGGCAGCTATGCGATTATCGATTATAAATCCGGCTTCGTGCCGAGCGCCGGCGATGTCGCGCAGGGCCTGTCGCCACAGCTGCCGCTTGAAGCGCTGATGCTGCAGCAGGGCGCGTTCCCGAAAATTCCGCCCGGCGATGTGGCCGACCTCGTCTATTGGCGCGTGACGGGCAGCGGGCAAAAACCGGTCGAGCGCAAATCCGTCATCGGGAAAGATCACGACATCGCGACCGTGATCGAACAGGCGGCGACGGGCTTGATGGCGCTGATCGAAAAATTCGACGATCCCGAAACGCCCTATCTCAGCCAGCCGCGCGCGGAAGCGAAATCGCGCTTTTCCGATTACGAACACCTCGCCCGCGTCAAGGAATGGGGCATCGCGGGAGATGAAGACGAGGGGGCTGCGGAATGACGGCGGAAAACCCCAAAGCAAAACCGCAGCGCTCCGCCAACGAAAACCAGTCGATGGCGGCAGACCCTCTGAAAAGCGTCTGGGTCGGCGCATCCGCCGGCACCGGCAAGACCAAGGTATTGATCGACCGCGTGCTGCGCCTGATGCTGCCGCGCGGCGGCGGCACAGGGCAGGAAGCGACGCGGCCCGATAAAATCCTTTGCCTCACCTTCACGAAAACGGCGGCGGCGGAAATGTCGAACCGCATTTATAAAAAACTCGGCAACTGGGCGGTCATGCCGGATGACGCGCTGAAAACCGATCTTAAAAACCTGATGGGCGAAACGCCGCCCGAGGCGACGCTGCATGCCGCGCGCCGCCTGTTCGCGCGCGTGCTGGATACGCCGGGCGGGCTTAAATTCCTCACCATCCATTCTTTCTGCCAGTCGGTGCTGAAACGCTTTCCGGTCGAAGCGGGGCTGCCGCCGCATTGCGAATTGATGGACGAACAAAGCGCCATCGAATACCTGACGCGCAGCCTGCACGATATTATCGCCGCGACCAAACGCGACCCGGAATCGGCGCTGGCGCAGGCGTTCAACCAGCTGGTGCTGCATCTCGATCCTGAATCGATGAACGACCTGATGGCGAAAATCATGTCGAAGCGCAGCCATCTTGCCCGCATTCTGGATGCGCATGACGACCGCGACGGCAATGCCGCGAATACCATCCGCGGCGTCTATCGCCATCTGGGGCTTGATCCCGCCGATACCGAGGAAAAGGTGCTGGCGGATGTGGGCAAGCTGCATCCGGATGATGAGTCCAATTTGCGCCGCGTGCTGCAGGCGTTGCTGGACGGCGGCAAGCGGGATGGCGACAAGGCTGCCGCCATGCAGCCCTGGCTTGAAAATCCAGCGCAGCGCATTCAACTTTACCATTCCTATCGCCGCGCCTATTTCAAGGCGGATGGCGAGTTGTACAAGGATTTCGCGAACAAGGCCACGGTTGCGGCCTTCCCGGATCTCGAGAATATCATGAGGCGGGAGGCGGAGCGGCTGCAGGCAATCGACAACAAACTGCAGGCTGTCAAGTTGGCAGGCCTGAACGCGTCGCTTTTGACAGTCGCTTCCGAAATGGTCGGGCGGTACGAGAAATATAAACGCCAGACCGACCGGCTCGATTACGAAGACCTCATCATCAAGACCAGCGAGCTGCTGGCGGAAAAAAGCATGGTCAGCTGGGTGCTGTTCAAGCTGGACGAAGGCATCGACCATATCCTTGTCGATGAAGCGCAGGACACCAGCCCGTACCAGTGGCGTGTGATCGAGGCGCTGTCGCTGGAATTCTTCAGCGGCATGGGCACGCGCGGCGATGTGCTGCGCACGCTGTTTGTGGTGGGCGACGAAAAACAGTCGATCTACAGTTTTCAGGGCGCGGAGCCGAAAAAATTCTTCGAAATGCAGAAATTCTTCGGCGAGCGCGTGCGCGAAGTGCAGGACGGCTGGGAAGTGTTCCTTGAACATTCCTTCCGCTCCACCCGCGCGGTGCTGGATGTCGTCGATGGCACTTTTGCGGATGAAAATGTGCGGCGCGGCGTGGTCGCCGATGCCGCGCGCGAGGTGCGCCATGTCGCGTTCCGGCAGGGGCAGGCAGGGATGGTCGAAATCTGGCCGCTGATCCGCCCCGCCCCGCGCGAGGAACAGGAATCGTGGCAGATGCCCGTCGCAGTCGAGCGCGGCGACAACGCGGCAAGCCAGCTCGCCAAAAAAATCGCGGGCACGGTGCGCGGCTGGATCGACAGCGGCGAAATACTGACCTCGAAAAACCGCCCCGTGCGCGCGGGCGACGTGCTGATTCTGGTGCAGTCGCGCAGCGCGCTGGTCGAAATGCTCATGCGCGCGCTGAAAGAGGCGAAAGTGCCGGTCGCCGGCATCGACCGCATGACGCTGACGCAGGAAATCGCGGTCATGGACATGATGGCGCTGGCGGGCTTCGCGCTGCTGCCGAAAGACGATCTAACATTGGCGACATTGCTGAAGTCGCCGCTGGTGGGCCTTGGCGAGGAAGATCTTTACACGCTCTGCCACGGGCGCAGCGGCAGCCTGCTGGGCGCGGTGCAGGCGCAGCGCCCCGATATCGCGGCCTACCTGTATAAATGGGTGAACAAGGCCGGCGAGGCGACGCCGTATGAATTTTTCGCCGAAGTGCTGAACACGCCCTGTTTTGCCGATAAAACGAGCGGCAGGCGCGCGTTTTACGGGCGGCTTGGCGGCGATATCCATGACGCGCTCGACGAATTCCTGAACGCGGCCCTGAATTACGAACAGTCGCATACGCCGTCCTTGCAGAAATTCACGGACTGGTTCATGCGCGGCGAATCCGACATCAAGCGCGAACAGGAAGCGCATAACGCCAACCAGGTACGCATCATGACCGTGCATGCCGCCAAGGGCTTGCAGGCGCCCATCGTAGTCCTGCCCGATTCCGCAAAAAAATCGCACGACCACAACAAGGCGCGCATCCGCCTGATCTGGCCGCCCGAAAACGCGGCCGCCGGCGCGCTCAACGTGCCGCTGTGGTCGCCGCGCAAGGAAGTCGACGCGGAGATCTATGCGGAATTGCGCGACGCCGCCCGCGACGGGCAGGAACAGGAATACCGCCGCCTGCTGTATGTGGCGCTGACGCGCGCGGAAGACCGGTTATATGTCTGCGGTTTCCAGACGCAGAAACAACCGGCGGCGGATTGCTGGCACAAGCTGGTCGAGGCGGGATTCCCCGCAACCGCGACGCCGCTGCCCTTCCGCGTCGATGGCGAAGCCGTGTTCGATAAGGACAGCAAGGCCGAGCTGTTCACCAAACGCCACGGCTATGCGCAGGAAGCGGCGCATGAAAAATCGGACGACAAAAAAGCCGTCAGCGATGCCTTGCGCGAACCCGTGCCGGGCTGGGCGTTCAAGCCGCCGCAGGCCGAGCCCGAGCCGTCGCTGCCGCTCGCGCCATCGAAACCCGGCGAAGACGAACCCGCCGTGAAAGGCCCGCTGGCGGAGGAGGAAGATTACCGTTTCCGCCGCGGGATTCTCGTCCACCAGATCCTCGAAATCCTGCCGACGCTGCCGGACTCTGTCTGGAATAAATCGCTCGCCGCCTACCTGTCGCGCCCCGCGCTCGGCCTCAAGGAAGCGGAGCAGGCGCAGCTGGCCGGCGAAATCCTGAGCGTGCTGCGCCATCCCGAATTCGCGCCCATCTTCGGCGCGGGCAGCCGTGCGGAAACGCCGGTGGTCGGCATCGCGGGCGCGAACCGCGTGCTGTCGGGGCAGATGGACCGGCTGCTGGTGACGGATGCCGAAGTGCTGGTCGTCGATTACAAAACCAACCGCCCGCCGCCGAAACGGGTGGAGGATGTGCATATCGCCTACCTGAAACAGATGGCCGCCTATCGTGCCGTGATGGAGAAAATCTATCCCGGCCGTCCCGTCAAATGTGCGCTGCTCTGGACGGACGGGCCGACGCTGATGCCGCTGCCGGATGTTTTGCTGGATAAATACGCGCCATAAATTACATAATATTTATAAACGGCAGATTTAGAATTAAATGTCGGATAACCGGGCAGAAAGATAACTTTCCGCAAAACCACCCTTGACCCGCGCAACCTATGCGTTACGCTCGATACCCGTAGCATTTTGCAGCATCTTTGAACCCGTTTCGATACCGCTTTCGCGCCACCGGAGGGCGCGGATCATGGCAAGACGCAAAGGCACATCGCAGGACGCGCTGAAAGGCAGGCTCGAGGCATTCACCGAGCCGGGCGA
>JADYYV010000256.1 GCA_020853455.1 Alphaproteobacteria bacterium
GGCGTGTTCGGCCGACAGGAATTTCTCCAGCGCCTGCATATAGGGCTGCGCGAATTCCGCGCCGGTCACGGTTTTCCAGCTGTCGTCGATGTGCGGCTTGCCTGTCATGACTGCTTTTTGCCACGAAACCGCGCCGAAGGGAATGGATTTTGGCTGAAAACCGCGATAAACTGCCCCCAGATTTAACCAGACCGGACAAAATCCATGCCCGCCAAAAAGAAACCCGCCGCCAAAAAAGCGAAAGCCGCCGCCCCCAAAATCAAAACCCTGCCCGCGCCCAAACTGGACGCGAAGGCGGCGGTGCGGGAGCTTTCGACCGTGCGCGACTTTATCCGTTATGCGGTCAGCAAATTCCAGCGCGCGGATTTGTTTTACGGCCACGGCACGTTTTCGCCGTTTGACGAAGCGGTGTTCGCGGTGCTGGAAGGCCTGCGCCTTCCCATCGAACAGCTGGAGCCGTATTACGACGCCAAACTGCTGGCGACGGAAAAGAAACACCTCGCCGATATCATCGAAAAGCGCATCACGACCCGCAAGCCGCTTGCGTATGTCCTGAACAAAACATATCTGCAGGGCCATCCGTTCTATGTCGATGAACGCGTGATCGTGCCGCGCTCCTATATCGCCGACCTGCTGTTCAAGGATGTGACGGATAACGAAGGCCTGCCGCTGATCGAAGATCCGTCGGCGGTCGAAAGCGTGCTCGACCTCTGCTGCGGTTCCGGCTGCCTTGCCATCCTGGCCGCTAACCTGTTCCCCTTTGCCGAGGTGGATGCGGTTGATTTGTCCAGGGACGCGCTGGAAGTGGCGAAAATCAACGTCGCGGCGTCCGACCATCGCGACCGCCTGCACCTGTTCAACGGCGACCTGTTCGCGCCGCTGAAGGGCAAGAAATACGATTTCATTATCACCAACCCGCCCTATGTCGACGCCGAATTGATGGAGGGGATGCCCCACGAATATTACCACGAACCGCAAATGGCGCTGGGTTCGGGCAATGACGGGCTCGACATCACCCGCCGCATCCTGAAAGAAGCGCCCGAACACCTGAACGAGGGCGGGCATATCATCTGCGAAATCGGCTATGGCCGCGATCTGCTGGAGGCGGAATATCCGGAAATCGAATTCCTGTGGCTCGATACCGAAAACAGCGAGGGCGAGGTGTTCTGGCTCTCACGCGAACAGCTGGTTTAGGCCTTTTCCTTTTTCAAAAATGCCCTAATATATTCAAACAGGGCAGGGACATCATGCAAAAGCTGGAACTTACCGCACAGGATCACGAACTCGTCAAAGCCGCCTGCGAAACGGCCAAGAAATCCGTGCTGCAAATCTATAACGAAAAACTTCCGCCGCTGGTCACGGCCGCCGCGCGCCTCGATAACGGCGACATCGTGACGGGCGTCAACCTGATCACCGATGTGGGCAGCATTTCGATGTGCGCCGAGCCGTTTGCGATCAACGAAGCCAACCGCCGCGAAGGCCGCACCATCACCGCCATCGTCGCCGTCTATCACCGCCCGGGGTTTGAACCCAAGGTCATCCCGCCCTGCGGCCGCTGCCGCGAAGTGATCGTCGATTTCATTTCCAAGGGCCACGCCATTTTGCGCGACCCGAAATCCGACAAGCTCTATAAAACCCCCACCGTCGAACTGCTGCCCGTCCGTTACGGCGATTTCTGGCAGGACGGCGAGCTGGTTTAATCCGCCTTAATGCTTCGCTTTTTTGCCGCGCTTCGGGATTTCGCCGAAGGCGCGCAGCAGCGGCGTCATGGTCAGCCCCTGCACGAAGACCGAGAAAGCGACGACGGTGAAGGTGACCGTGGTAATCTCGGCGCGCATCGGCATATCTTCCGGCAGCCCCAGCGCAAGGCCCAGCGCCAGCGCGCCGCGCAACCCGCCCCAGAACAGCACGTGCTGGTGCTTCATGTCGATCTTCAGTTTCGATTTTGAAAACAGCGCGGCGAAGGGGTAAATCGCAACCGCGCGCCCCAGCGTGACCAGCAGGATCGCCACCACCGCCGCGCCCAGCACGGGGCCGAAATTCTGCTGCGTTTCATGCACGCCGATCAGGATGAAGATCAGCGAATTGGCGACGAAGGCCGCGTATTCCCAGAAATTCGTGACCGCCTCGCGCCCCTTGTCCGATATCGCGCCAAGATAGCCGAAGTTGCCGGTCAGTAGGCCGGCGGTCAGGCAGGACAGCACGCCGGAGAAATGGAAATGCTCGGCCAGCAAAAAGGACGAATAGGCGATGATGGTGGTCAGGCTGATTTCGACCAGGTGGTCATCGGTTTTGCCCGCGATGAACAGCACCGCGCCCGCCACGACGGAACCGACCGCGATGCCGCCGAAGACCGTCTTGAAAATGGTGAAGGCCACGTCGCCCGCGCCCATCGCCTGCGCGCCCGTCGCAAGGGCAAGGGCGATCACGAAGCCGACAGCCGCCGTGCCGTCGTTCAGCAGGCTCTCCGCCTCCACCAGCAGGCGCAGCCGGCCATGCACGCCCGCTTCCTTGAATGTCGCGATGACGGATACGGGGTCGGTCGCGGCGATCAGGATGCCGAACACGCCCGCCGCCGCCATCGGCCAGCCCGCAAGGTAATGCATGCCAAGCGCGGTCAGCCCCGCCGACAAAAGCAGCCCGACGGTGACGAAGGGCAGCAGCACGGGCATGTCTTTTTTCAGTTCCTTCCACGGAATGAACAGCGCCGCCTCGAAAATCAGCGGCGGCAGCAGCACGGTGAAAATCAGTTCCTTGGTGATCGGCAGGTTGAAGGGGTGGACGAAGGTAAGCCCGATGCCCGCCAGCACAAGGCCGACGCTGTACGGCAAACGCAGCTTGCGCGCCACCATCGCGACGATGGCCGCCAGCAGCAGCAGGAACTCGATTTTTTCGATCAGCGATTCCATCAGTTCAGCCCATTCAGCCAGATATGCGCGTAAATGCCGGCGGCGTAGCCGAGCGCGATGGCCCAGGTCCATTTCAGGTGCGCGAAAAAGGTGTAAGTGCCGCGCGCCTGCCCCATCAGCGCGACGCCCGCGGCGGAGCCGATCGACAGCAGCGACCCGCCGATGCCGGCGGTCAGCGTCACCAGCAGCCACTGGTTATGGCTGATATCGGGTTCCAGGGTCAGCACGGCGAACATGATGGGGATGTTGTCGATGATCGCCGACAGCAGGCCGACCAGCACGTTGGCGGTGGTCGCGCCAAGGTCGATATAGAGGTATTTCGACATCAGCGACAGGTAACCCATCGCTCCCAGCCCGCCCACGCAGAGCATCACGCCGTAGAAAAACAGCAGCGTGTCCCATTCGACGCGCTTCAGGCTGACGAAAATATCGAACGGCTTGCGCGCCGGCTTGTAATTCGGGATATGCGCCAGCGCCGGCAGCTCGTCGAAATCGCGGCGTTCGCGTTTTTCGATGAAGAAGCCGTAGATTTTCAGCAGGCCGAGGCCGGTCATCATGCCCAGGAAAGGCGGCAGGTGAAGTTCATGATGCAGCATCACCGTCATGAATACCGTGAACAGGAACAGCCCGATCACGATAAACCCGCCCCGCTTCACGTTTTCCTTCTGCTCCGGCGCGGCGGGCTGGGCTTTCGGAATCGCGAAATACATGGCAAAGGCAGGGATGATCCAGCTGACGACGGACGGGATGAACAGCGCGAAGAACTCCCTGAACTCCACAAGCCCTTTTTGCCACACCATCAGCGTCGTGATGTCGCCGAACGGGCTGAACGCGCCGCCGGCATTCGCGGCGACCACCACGTTGATGCAGGAAACAACGACGAATTTCGGGTGGCCCTGCCCCATCGCCAGCACGACCGCGCCCATCACCAGCGCCGTCGTCAGGTTGTCGGCGAGCGGGGAAATGAAGAACGCCAGCAGGCCCGTGACCCAGTAAATCGCGCGCAGCGACAGCTTGGCCGCCACCAGCTTCGCGCGCAGCGCGGCGAAGACGTTGCGTTCATCGAGCGTGTTGATATAGGACATCGCCGCCATGAGGAACAGCATCAGCTCGGCAAATTCCAGCAGGTTGTGGCGCAAAAGCGGCGCGACGTCGTCGCCCAGCCCTTTCTGGCCATAGCAGTACGCGACCAGCATCCAGATCAGCCCCGCGAACAGCATCACGGGCTTGGATTTGCGCAGGTGGATGTTTTCTTCAAGAATGACCAGCGAATAGGCCGTGCCGAATAGCGCAAGGCAGGCATAGCCCGCCCAGTGGCGCGTAAAATCTTGCGCGGCATCGGCGGCAAAAGCAGGTGCGGCGAAGGCGCATAATATTGTCGTGGTCATGGCGATCAGTTTTGACATGCGCATGGTATCGGCCCCGGGTTAGGTACTATAATGCCACCCACTTTAATCAAAGTGCCGCGGCTTCACAATCAAAACCGGATCAGTTCGGCTTTATGACAGCCGTGGCGATTTTGGCGCGGTAGGCATCCGCTTCGGCTTGCGGCGTGCCGGCGGGCGGCGGCAGGAGGTCGAGCGGGGGGAGCAGCCTGTCGCGCGCGACCGCGTTGCCGAGGCTGAATTGCACGATGCGGGCGAAGGGGCTGACGTCCTCGTCCTCCGTCACGTAACGCGGCAGCTCGTGGTTGCTCTTGAACGGAAACCATTTGGGCAGCATGCCCTTGATTTCTTTTTGCACGGGCTTGCCGTCCTGCATCCGCGTTTCCCTGTCTTTCTTTTTGACGGGGCCGGTAATGATCGCGCTGTGGGGCGACAGGGTTTTAATTTTCAGCTTTTTCGCGAACCAGTCGAATACCGCGCGCAAGGGGGTCCACATGCGGTTCTTCATGCTCACGATGCGGTCGTTAGTGGCTTCGAGGTACAGCGTGGTAAAGCGGTTTTTTTCCGCCCCCGGACGCGACATCACGCCGACGCTGACCAGTGCGACTTCGTGCAGCACGTCGCGCGCGTCCTTGTCGCTATACCCGACCTGCTTCATCATCCTGACCGACGCGTTGAAACATTCCTGCGCCGTGATCGTGCCGGCGCTATAGGCGAAGAAAGTGACGTTGCGCAAATTCCTGCGTGCTTCATCCGGCGGCAGCGGCGTGCCGGTCACGTTGCCGTCGGCATCCATTTTGAAATCTTTGGCGACCAGCGGCATGATGACGCCGCGCGACAGGTCGTAGCCGTTTTCCGATGCGCGCTTGGCGGGAAACGCCTCGTAGGCGGCAAGGTTGAAAATTTCCTTCAGCCCCGCATGCGACCATACATATGTATCGGCCTGCCTGCCCTGTTCGGTCGCATTCGTCAGTTCGTTGATGCCCTTGAACGCGGCGCGGATATGCTGCGGCGTGTCGTCATAGGTGAAAAATCCGGTCAGGAAAATGACGGCGGGCTTTTCAAGGCGCAGGGTATCAAGATCGACCTGCTGCAGCCCGTGGGCCGCAACCTCGTCCTGCTTTGCGCGCCGCCATAGCTTGCCCATGCGCCTGTCATTCCCCGGTTATAATATGTGCGCCACTTTACCAGAAGCGGGCAGGGGGTGCAATTCGCGCGGTTATGTTAATGGATATAGCCCGCCATAATGGCCCAGAGCGAGCCCGTCGCCGCCAGCACCCACAGCGCCACGCCCAGCAGGAACGCGCCCGCGCCCGCCGATTTCAGCGTATCGCGCGTCAGGCTGGTGCCGATCAGGAACAGCGTCAGCACCAGCAGCCGTTTTGCAATGGCCACGATGATGTCGGCTGCGAAATGAATGTTGGGGAAGCTGGAGAAAAAAGCCGCCATCGCGATGAAGCCCAGAATGAACCACGGGAATTTGCGCTTGCCGCGCCCGGCGAAAATATATCCCGCCACCAATGACACCGGCAAAATCCACAGCGCCCGCGCCAGTTTCACCGTCGTGCCGGTCTGCAATGCCTCCGTGCCGTATTGCAGCGTCGCGCCCACGACGGAACTGGTATCGTGTATCGCCAGCGCCGCCCACAGCCCGAACTGGTGTTCCGTCATCTGCAGCAGGTGGCCGATGAAGGGAAACACCACCAGCGCCGCCGCATTCAGCAGGAATACCGTGCCCATCGCAACCGAAATCGATTTTGCCTTGGCGTCGATCGCGGGCGCGACTGCCGCAATCGCGCTGCCGCCGCAAATCGCGGTGCCGACGGCGATCAGGATGCCGGTATCGCGCTCCGTCTTGAATAATTTCGCCAGCGCGAATGCCGCCGCCAAGGTCAGCGACAGGCCGATAAAGGTATAACCCACGCCCGCCGCGCCCACTTTGGCGATTACGCCCAGATCCATGCCCGCGCCAAGCCCGATCACGGCGATGCTGAGGAAAAGCTTTGAAAACCGCTTGGTGCGTTCTTCTTCGGGATTGCCGAACGCCAGCGCGACCCCCATGCCCATCAGCAGCGCGACCGGCGACGTGATGAACGGCGTCAGGCAGGCGATCCCGCCCGCCGCCATCGCCGCCAGCGCGATATTCGGGTTTTTATTCATCCTTGCCCCATCTGCCGCTGTCGCGCATACGGCGCATCGTCAGCCATGACAGGCCGTAATTAATGCTGATTTCGGTATGCGCGGGGATGTGTTTGCGCGCGAACAGCTTGTAATACACGGCGTGATGCTCGATTATTTTTTCGGCATGGGCGTTCGCCTCCACCATGTGGTTGCAATACGACACAACGCCCATCGCCATGCAGCTCGCTTTTTTCGCGTCGGCAATTCCTTCGCGGCGCAGGTAATCTTCGGGCATGTGTTCGGTGCTGAAATAATAATCGGCGATGATGGTGTCCGCGACGATCGCGGTATCTTTTTCATTGAAGATGAAAACGGGCGCAACCTCGATCGTTTCGCCCTGCGCGATGTCGTGTTCGCAAAACACGCCGCGGCCCTTGCCCGTGACCGGGCTGAAATACAATCCGTCCTTGCGGAACAGCGTCGTGGGCTTGATTTTAAACATCGGGTATTCCGAAAAAAATTTTACCGATACAGCCTAGCAGCTTTTCTGCTACATTTGGAGCGGAAAGGGGAACATCATGGCCGTCAAAATCAACGAAGTTATGGCGTATTTCGACCGCACGTCGGACCAGTTCCTCTCGCGCGAGGAATTCAAGGCGCGGCTGAAGTACGGAAAGCCGCTGCGGATCAAATACGGCGTCGATGTGCGCACGCCGACCCTGCATATCGGCCATGCCGTCAACCTGTGGCTGATGCGGTATTTGCAGGACCGCGGGCACAAGGTTATTTTCGTGATCGGCGATTTCACGACCCGCATCGGCGACCCCGACGGGCGGCTGGACACCTGTTCCGACATTCCGGTCGACGAGGTGGAGCAGAACATCGCCACCTTCATCGAACAGGCGCGCATGGTCTTGCGCTTCGACGACCCGAAACTGATCGAGGTGCGCCGCAATTCCGAATGGTACGACAAGATGCATATGCGGGAATTCATGGATCTCGCATCCCTTGTCACCCATGCACGGCTGATGGCGCGCGACATGTTCCAGATGCGCCTTGCGCAGGGGCGCGAGATTTACGTGCAGGAAATGCTGTACCCGATTTTGCAGGGCTATGACTCGCTGGTCGTGGAATCCGATCTTGCCATCGTCGGCTCCGACCAGTTTTTCAATGAATCGATCGGCAGGCTTTTGCAGGAAAAGCACGGCAAAAAACCGCAGACGCTGATCACCACCAAAATCACCCCCGGCACCGACGGGCGCGGCAAGCAATCGAAAAGCATGGGCAACTATATCGGCCTGCTGCACAGCCCGCGCGACAAATTCGGCCGCATCATGAGCATCCCCGACCATTTGATCGAGGAATATTTCCGCGTCTATACCGACGTTCCCTATTCGGAAATTTCGGGCTTCAAGGCGATGATCGGCAAAAAGCCGCGCGACGCGAAAGTGGCGCTGGCGACGGCGCTGGTCGAGCGTTATCACGGCGCGGAAGTGGCCGAAGGCGAGCGCGACTGGTTCGAAAACACCATTTCACGCGGGCAGGTGCCGGAAAACCTGCCGGTGCTGGGGCTTGTCAGCCCGAAGATCGAGGCGTTCGACCTTGTGCAGATGGCGCGGCCCGGCAAAAGCAAATCCGACACCAAACGCCTGATGGCGCAGGGCGGGGTGGAGCTGAACGGCAAGAAGCTGAAAGACCCCGACCAGAAACTGGTCGTATCGCCGCATGAGATTCTGAAGGTCGGCAAGCGCAACTGGTTCCGCATCGAAATCGTCAAGCTGAACAACCTGACGACCAAGGGGCTGAACCTCAGCCCGATGATGCCCGAAGACATCGACTTCATGGTGAAATACGTTCCCAACTGGGAAATGGTCAAGCATCTCGACAAGGAAGTGGAGACGAAAAAGCCGAGCGTGAATTTGGCGCGCGAAGCCTTCAAGAAACTGATCCTGTCGCCGGAGCCGCGCCACGACTGGCTGTGGAAGATCGCCGACAAGAAAGAACCCGAAAAGATCCTTGGTGTCGCGCATCTGCGCCGCGACGGGCAGAAGGCGGAGAAAAACGTCTGGCTGACGCCCGAAGGCATGAGCCGCGAATATATCCTGAGCGAAGCGCTGATGGCGGTGAACGAACACGCCTTCGCCGCGCTCGGCCTCAATGCGCTGGCCTTCAAGGATGCGTTTGCCTTTGCCACGGCACCCAAGGATCTCGACGTGCTGCAACGCTCCATGATTACGATGGAGGCAAGCCAGCTGAACCGCGAGGACGCCTTCGGCACCGTCGGCTTTACCAATGACGGCTGGGACATGCTGCAGGCATGGCGGCGCACGATGTCGCCCTGGCTGTTTCAGAACACCCCGAAAAGCCCCGCGCAGCAGGCGCAGGAAATAAAACCCGAACCGCCCGCGCCGCCGAAACCAGCAGCGCGCGCCAAGGTCAAAAACCCGTTCGAGATGGAAATGACAGGGCCGAAGCCGAAAGGTTCCGGCGACTAAGCCGCAAAAAACGCGCGTATCGCGCTGTTGATCGCCTGCATCGTCTTGATGTTTTTATTCTCCACGCGGTAAATCAGGCAGTGTTCGTCATGGAACACCGGCGCTTTTTCGACGCGCTGCATTTTGTGTTTCGTGCGTGCCGCCACGCGGGCGGGCATGATGCCGGTGCCGCCGCCATGCGCGGTTAAATCACCGATGACTTCGAGGCTGGAGCAGGTGAGGGTGCGGGAAAACGTGACGCCCGCTTTTTTCAGCTTCTTCATGATGCCTTGCGTCTGCAAAAGGTCGGGGTCGCAGATCAGCACATCGGGAATATCGCGCGCCTTGTCCTTCACCCACAGCGTCACTTCATCCGTCGCCAGCGTATGGATGACAAGATCGGGGTGCTGCACGGGGTTCACGACGATGCCGATATCGGTTTTCATGCTCACGACATCTTCGGCCACCTTGCGCGATATATCGTGGCGCAGGCGGAAATCGAGCTTCGGGTGCTGTTTCATCAATGCCGGAATGATATGCGCCAGCAGGTTCATGCCCATCGACGGATGGCAGCCGATGGAATAGCTGCCCTGAATCTCGTGCTGCGACGCCAGCGCGCCCGCCTTTACGTCATCCCATGCCTGCATCAGCTGTTTGGCGTGTGCCAGCAATTGCCTGCCCGCGGGCGTCAGCGTCACGCCGCGCTTGCTGCGCACCAGCAAGGGCGTGCCCACGCTGTCCTCCAGCCGCTGCATGGCGAGCGACAGCGACGGCTGGCTGATGCCAAGACGCTCCGCCGCGCGGCTGACGTTCAATGTCGTGGCCACTTCGGCGAAATAGGAAAGATCGGCGGGGGAGGGCATCATAGGAATCACCTATCGTAAAGATTGAACCTTAATATTATACCTATGCAATGCCGCTGGCTAGGGTTGTGTCACGAACCAAAACACACACAAACCAAAAAGGAAACCAGACCATGTGCGGAAATTATTTCAACTTCCATGCTAACCGTAACGAACCGGCGGGGCCTGTCGCCACCGCCTACCATCTCCACATCTATTTCCAGCCCGGCACGCAAGCCGAGAAGGATGCGGTCAGCGTCGCCAAGAAACTGGGCGAGAACTTCCCCTGGGCGGTCGAGGATAGCCACCGCGTCGGCCTTGTCGGCCCGCATACGCAGGCCAATATCGGCGTCACCATCACGCCGGAATCCTTCGGCGAGGTGGTCAGCTGGCTGCAATTGAATGCGAAGGGGCTTTCCATCCTTATCCACCCGCGCACGGGGGACGAGATCGTGGACCACAAGGACGCGGCGATGTGGCTCGGCAAACCGGTCGCCTTCAACGAGAAGTTCTTCGACAGCCTGAAACCCGCCACGCCGAAGGCGCCGAAACTCTAACCGCTATGCTTCCCCCTCTCCCGTAAACGGGAGAGGGGATTTTCTTTTATGAAAACATTTGTGCTTTGCAACAAATGTGTTATAGTAAACCCATGAAAATCGCCGTTCGCACATATTCATATTCGAACTATTACCCCAACCGGGGTTAAGCGTATTTTTGCCCACAGGGGCGCAATCCGGCATTAGAATGTAATCCATGACATGGGATCCGCCATGAGCGTCAAGGCTATCAACGATATTCTCGCGTTTTTCGAACGCACCTCCGACCAGTTTTTCTCGAAAGACGAACTGCGCGCGAAACTGCGCGACGGCAAAAAACTGCGCATCAAATACGGCGTCGACGTTACCGCGCCCACGCTGCATATCGGCCATGCGGTCAACCTGTGGCTGATGCGCCATTTGCAGGACAGGGGGCACAAGGTTGTGTTCCTGATCGGCGATTACACCACGCGCATCGGCGACCCGTCCGGCAAATCGGATACGCGCCCCGTCATCCCGCGCGAGGAGATCGAGAACAACGCCCGCCTGTTTATCGATCAGGCGCGCATGGTGCTGCGGTTCGATGATCCGAACCTGCTGGAAATCCGCCGCAATTCCGAATGGCTGGATAAACTGTCGTCGCAGGATTTATTGAACCTGCTGTCGATGGTCACGCATGCCCGCCTGATTTCGCGCGACATGTTCCAACAGCGGATCGAGCAGGGGCGCGACATCCATATGCACGAAATGATCTACCCGGTTTTGCAGGGCTACGATTCCGTGGCCGTGCAGGCGGATATGACGATCATCGGGTCCGACCAGCTGTTCAACGAAATGATGGGCCGGTTTTTTCAGGAACGCATGGGGCAAAAACCCCAGACGATCGTAACGACCCAGATCACCCCCGGCATCGACGGCAAGGCCAAGCAATCGAAAAGCCTTGGCAACTATATCGGCCTGGCGCACAGCCCGCGCGACAAATTCGGCCGCGTCATGAGCATACCGGATGAGCTGATCGGCGATTACTTCCGCGTCTACACCGATTTGCCGATGACGGAAATTGCCGAGCTGAAAAAGCTGATCGCAAACAAGCCGCGCGACGCGAAACTGAAACTGGCAAGCGCCATCGTCGCGCGCTACCACGGCGCGCAGGTCGCGCAATGGGAAACCGAATGGTTTGAAAACACCATCTCGCGCGGGCAGATGCCCGACGATATCCCGACGCTGGCGGTCATGGACCCCGAAATCGTGGCGGTCGAACTGGTCGCGCTGGCGCGGCCCGGCAAAAGCAAATCAGACACGCGCCGGCTGATCCAGCAGGGCGGGGTGGAGATCAACGGCGACAAATTGCTGGCCGCCGACGAAAAACTGATGGTGCGCACCGGCGATATTTTAAAAGTCGGCAAACGCAGCTGGTACAAGATCGAGGTTGTGCGCGCCAAAAGCCTGATTACCGAACACCTGCGGCTCGACCCGCTGGAGCTTGCCGATCTCGACCTGATGACGGCGTATCTGCCGGCATGGGAAATCGTGAAATACCTCACGAAACCGCTGTCGGCATGGGTCAACGGCGGCAACGCGCCCCTGCAAATGAAATCCATCGCGCCGCCCGGCGAAGCGTCAAAGGTCGCGGCGTCGGTCGCGCGCGAAGTGTTCCGCAAGGTGATTTCCAAGCCGGAGCCCAAGGACGAATGGCTGTGGAAAATCTCGAAAAACGCGGAACCCGAAACGCCGGTCGGCATCGCGCATCTGCGCCGCGATTTTGAACACGGCAACCAGAACGTCTGGCTTGCCCCGCAGGCGCAGGACCCGGCGCTGGCGCAGGAAGCGATGAACGCGATCAACCAGCACGCCTTCACCGATCTTGGTTTCAACACCATGATCTTCAAGGAAGCGTTCAGCCATGTCGCGCGCGACGAAGGCGACCTGAAGGCGACGATGATGAAGATCGAACCGGCAGCAAGGCCCATCGACACCGCGGCCACCACCTTCGGCGTGACCAAGGCAGCATGGCAGCAGGCGCATCCCGCCGCCGTCACCGCAGCGCCGCCCGCCGCCGCTGCGCCGCCGCCCGCAACGCCCCCGTTGCCGCCCATAAATCCGCTGATCGAAGAAGAATTGATGCGCATGGCTGCCGCTGCCGCAGCTCCAGCTCCGCTGCCGGCTATTACGCCGCCGATAACGCCGCCGCCTGCGGTGGGCGCGCCGCTGCCTGTCGCGCCCGTATCGCCGCAGCCCGTGATGCCGGGATTACCCGCGCAGGCTTTCTCCACGCAGACCATCACGCCGATGACAACGCCGATGCAAAGCCTGACGCTGCCTGTCGCGGGCGCGCCCCTGCCGGCCGCCGGCACACCCGCCGCCGGAATACCTGTCACCGGAATACCTGTCACCGGCGCGCCGCCGCTCAGCCTTGCGCAGGCGATGCAGCAAAGCGCCGCGCCGATGCAGCCCGCGCCGCGCCACCCGCTCGCCCCCGCGCTCCCCTTCGCGCAGGCGCAGGCCCCCGTGCAACCCGCCCCGCCACCTGTCGCACCGCCGCCCCCCGTGCCGCCGAAGCCGAGGACGGGAAAAAAATAATCATCGTACCCGCGCAGATCCCCTCTCCCGTTTTACGGGAGAGGGCCAGGGTGAGGGTAAGTCGTTGCAGGATTCTGCCCGTCACACACCCTCACCCCGACCCTCTCCCGCAAGGGCGGGAGAGGGGGCAAGCGCCTGATTTCATTGCCCCGTAAGCCAAGGCTGGACATATGGCATATCCGCATGTATCTTCAATCCCGCATCAAACGCGGGTGTAGCTCAACGGTAGAGTTCTAGCCTTCCAAGCTAGCTGTGCGGGTTCGATTCCCGTCACCCGCTCCATTTGCATCTCCAAAGACATCCTAAAAAGTTTCAAAAGCTCTGGTTAATTGCGAAATATCAGTAATTTAATGGGTTTTTTGCATCTAAAGAGGTTTTGCGATGTCCATGGACATCCGAAACACGTGGGGGTATAAATTGGGGGTATAAGAAAACTGCGAATAAAATATACCCCCAAAATGACCCTGACAAACACAGAATGTAAGAACGCCAAGCCCTCGGAGCGCAAATACAGGCTCTATGACACGGCTGGACTGTATCTCGAAATAATGCCCAACGGCTCCAAATACTGGCGGCTTAAATATCGTTACCTGAACAAGGAAAAGGTTCTGGCGCTGGGCATTTATCCAGTTATCTCTCTGGCTGAGGCTAGAGAGGGCAGGGATAGGGCTAGGAAGCTGCTTGCTGCTGGTTCCGACCCTTCACAGGTGAAACAGGAGAAGAGACAACAGGCGATAGTAAAGGCCGCCAATACCTTTGAAGTCGTCGCCCGTGAATGGCACGAAAATCAAAAAGGCAAATGGACTCCTAAGCACGCTGTAAACGTTACGCGGAGGCTGGAGGTCGATGTATTCCCCTATATAGGTAACCGCCCGATTTCAGAGATTGACCCGCCAGAGCTTCTAAACAGCGTCTTAAGAAAGATTGAGAAGCGAGAGGCGCTGGATGTAGTGGCCCGGGTCAAGCAAATCTGTGGCCAGATTTTCCGCTATGGCATTGCTACGGGAAAATGTACCCGCGATCCATCGACAGATCTGCGCGGAGCGTTGAAGACTGGGAAGACAAAGCACTTTGCCGCGCTCGACATCAAAGAAATTCCGAAATTCTTGAGTACTCTTGAGAAAAATGATGCCCGCTTGTTTGCCCGTACTCGTCGCGCAATACGCCTATTGATGCTGACCTTTACGCGCACGACCGAGCTTATCCATTCAACTTGGGATGAATTCGACCTTGAAAACAGAATGTGGGAAATACCTGCCGAGCGCATGAAAATGGGGAAGCCTCATCTTGTCCCCTTATCCCGTCAGGCCGTACAGATTCTTAAAGAGCAAAAAGAAGAAACAGGGCATATCAATACGCCGTATGTGTTCCCCGGTCAGATCAAACCCGCCGTTCCCATGAGCAACAACACCATATTGTTCGGTATCGGACGGATGGGTTATAAGGGGCGCATGACAGGGCATGGATTTAGGGCGCTTGCGATGTCCACGATCAAGGAAAAGCTTGGTTATCGTCATGAGGTGGTGGACAGGCAACTAGCGCACGCCCCGCGTAGCAAGGTTGATCGTGCATATGATCGAGCGCAATTTCTGGATCAGCGAAAAGTCATGATGCAGAAATGGTCGGATTATCTGGACGTTGTGGCGAACGGAAAAATCATTACTGGAAAATTTGAAAAGCAGCATAAATATGAACGATCCTGATTATCGCCGAATAACGGTAAGTGAGCTTGGTATTCGTCGCTTAAGTCTTAAAGAAGCTGGTGAGCTTGTAGCAAAATGTCTGTGGCTCGAAGGAGAATTGCCGGATTCTGAAACTGTCAAAATTAAAGACCCAGATAGAGATTGGAGCACAATATTTGATCCTGAGCTTGATGAACCACTTGGGGAACACATTAAGAAATTTACCCAGCTTTTGATTGCTGCTGTTACGAACAAAGAATTGAAGGCTGAAATTATAAGCCGTAGCCTTGAAGGGGAAATAATTGGCTCCTCAACCTTTATTAGTGCAGATGACTTAATGGAATGGTTGGAAGAGAGAGGCATCGGATACGGAGATTTTTTCGATGAATATTTTCAATTCGAAAATGATCTTTTCAGTCAGGCTTTCGATTTTGTGCAGGCCGAGAGAATACGTAAGAAAGAGCGGAAGCTTCAGCTGGATAAAACTAAGCGGCCTTTTTTTAGTGAAGACGAATATCTAATACTTTCCCAAAAATATCTTACATTGCAATCTGAAAATCAAAGCTTGAGAGCAAATACTGAAAATATTAAGCCAATTTCTGAGAAGCAGCGTAGCGCATATTTGAATATCATTGGCGCACTTTTAGGTGTCTTGTTGGGGAAGTCGCCAAGCGGAAAACCCTATTCACTATTTAATAGTCAGCAGGCGATCATCGACATTATTCAAGAATTATTTACCGATAAAAACGGCTTATCTAAACGTAATTTGGAAGAGAAATTTTCTCAGGCCAAGCGTAACCTTGAGGGGCAGTGATGTCCGCAAGTGCGGTTGGGACTACCGCATCTGCGGTGTTATAGCTCCAAAAACTTCCTAGATTACCCCTAGTTAATTTCAAACCTAGAGGTATCACATGGAACTACCTGCCCAAACCCCCAAAGAAAGAATCCTCCGCCTCACGGAGGTCAAAGTCCGTACAGGACTAAGCCGCAGCACCATTTACTTGAATATAGCCAGCGGAACGTTCCCTCGCCATATCAGCTTGGGAGCGCGGTGCGTGGGCTGGCTGGAAAGCGAAATCGATGGCTGGATACAGGCTCGTATCCAGAAAAGCCGTCGATAACGCGGTATAGCCATGGAGCTCAAAAAGCGCACATACAACACGCGCCTGATTCGTCTCGGAATGTCCTATACCGTCCAAGAGGTGGCCGCGCTGTTCCGATTGCACAAGGGCGCTGTGCTACGGTGGATAAAAGATGGCTTGCACGTTATCGACCAGCGCAAGCCGTACTTGATCTATGGGGCAGAACTGGCGTCGTATCTGGATAGCAAGCAGAAAAAGAGAAAGCAGAAATGCAGGCCGGATGAACTTTTCTGCTGCCGATGCCGCGCACCACGCAAGGCATGGAAAAATCTGGCGGAGATAGAACAACGGACTGCAACCAAGCTGATCATTCGGGCTATCTGCGTGGCCTGCAATACCCCTCTCTATCGCTTGGGCACGATCAACCATCTGCCGGAATATCAGAAAACCTTCATCATCCAGACGATAGGGGAAGCACGCATAACAGAGACTTTACCTCCTATCGTTAACAGTGACATCAGAAAGGATGCCGCCCATGCACCAATACAACCCGGATAATGAACGTATCAAGAAGCAGTATTTCACCTTTTTGGCGGAAGCAGACGTTAGAGCTGTAACCACCATTGATGCAATCAGAAAGGCCGTCCTGCGCTTTGAAACCCAGACCGGCTTTAAAGACTTCAAGACCTTCAACAAGGAACAGGCCGTATCCTTCAAAAACCACCTTGCCAAGACCAAGGCTGCGCGCACTGGCGAGCCTTTGAGCAAATCTACCACCCATTCTACTCTGAGCGCCGTGAAGGACTTCTTTAAATGGTTGGCTTACAGGCCGGGATACAAATCCAGCATTGATCTGCACAACACCGAATATTTTAATCTTTCAGAAAAGGATGTGCGGATTGCTAAATCGGCTAAATTCAAGATGCCGCCGACCATCGAGCAGATCAGGTACGTTATCCAGTCCATGCCGGACGAAACCGACATCCAGCGCCGTAACCGCGCCCTGATAGCCTTTACCGCGCTGACAGGTCTGAGAGATGGTGCTCTGGCTTCCCTGCGGCTGAGGCACGTTGAAACTCTCCATGACCCGCCGTTGGTCAAGCAGGAGCCTGATACCGTCAAAACCAAATTCAGCAAGCGGATCGATACCTATTTTTTTCCTGTAGGCGATGATTTCAAGGCTATCGCTCTGGACTGGA
>JADYYV010000257.1 GCA_020853455.1 Alphaproteobacteria bacterium
AACAGCATCGTCAGCGATACGCGCAGCTTGTTTTCAAGGATGATGCGGATCACGCCCAATGCAGCGCGGCGCAGCGCGAAGGGGTCTTTCGATCCCGTCGGCTTTTCGTCGATGGCAAAGAAACCGACAAGCGCATCCAGTTTATCGGCCAGCGCAACCGCGATGGAAACAGGGGCAGTGGGGCAGGTGTCGTTCGCGCCGACAGGTTTGTAGTGTTCCGCAATCGCCTGCGCGATTTCGGGCTTTTCCTTGTCATGCAGCGCGTAATAGCGGCCCATTGTGCCCTGCACTTCGGGGAACTGGTAGACGACGCCGGAGGTAAGGTCAGCCTTGCACAGCTCCGCCGCGCGGGCGGCGGCCTTGCCGTCATAGCCCAGCAGCTCCGCGATTTCCTGCGCCAGCGAATGAAGGCGGGAGACGCGATCGCGCACGGTGCCGAGTTTCTGGTGGAACGTAATCTGCTCCAGCGCGGGCAGGCGGCTTTCCAGTTTCTGGCGGCGGTCCTGATCCCAGAAGAATTTGGCATCTGAAAGGCGCGCGCGCAGGACTTTCTCGTTCCCCGCCACGACCTGCTTGCCGCCGTCTTCGGTAATCATGTTGGCGACGACGATGAACTTGTTCGACAGCTTGCCGGCAGCGTCCAGCAGCGCGATATATTTCTGGTTGCCGCGCATGGTGGAAATCAGAACTTCCTGCGGAACATCCAGATATTCTTTCTCGAACTCGCCCACCAGCGGCACCGGCCATTCGACCAGCCCGACGATTTCCTCGAACAGCGCCTCGTCCTCGCGGATTTTCAACCCGGCCTTGTTCGCCAGTTCCTGCGACTGTTTGGAAATAATGTCCTTGCGTTCCTCGCGCGACAGCAGCACATGTGCCTTTTTCAGCTTCTCGCGGTAATCTGCGAAGTTCGACACTTCGATCTTGCCGGATGAGAGGAAGCGGTGACCTTGCGTCGATTTGCCGGCAGACACGGATTTTTCACCGCCGCCCAGTGCAAAATCAACGACCACAGGCTGGCCGTTGAACAGCGCGATAATGCTATGCAGCGGGCGCACCCATTGGCGGGTGCTGGATTTCCAGCGCATCGATTTCGGCCAGACGATCTTGTTCAGCGCGTCTTCGATGATCGTGGTCAGAACTTTATCCGTCGGTTGTCCCTTCACGGCTTCGCGGTAGAACCAGAAAGTGCCCTTCGGCGTTTCTTCCTTCACGCATTTATCAAAATTCGTCTGCCCGATCGATTTCAGGAATCCGTCCAGCGCCTGCTGCGGCGAGGTGATGCTGGGGCCTTTTTTGTCGATGGGTGCGGGGTTATTTTCGAGCGGCAGCCCGTCGACCACGATCGTCACGCGGCGCGGCGTCGAATGTGCTTCGGCCTTCGTGAAGGTCAGGCCCTTGTCGGTCAGCCCCTTTGTGATGAGGTCTTTCAGGTCGTCCGCAGCCTTCACCTGCATACGCGCAGGGATTTCTTCGGAGAACAGTTCGAGGAGAAATTCGGCCATGTTATGCAGCCTCCTTCTTCGCTTGCTCGTCGCCATAAACACCAAGCCATGCTTCGCAGCAGCCCTTCGCGAGTTCGCGGACGCGGCCGATATAGGCCTGACGTTCCACAACCGAAATCACGCCGCGCGCATCCATCAGGTTGAACAGGTGGCTGGCCTTCAGGCACTGGTCATAGGCGGGCAGGGCCAAGCCCTTGCGGCCGTTGTTTGACGGATGCGTCGACTGCACGTTCAGCAGCGATTTGCATTCCGCTTCCGCGTCCTTGAAATGCTGCATCAGTTTATCGGTGTTGGCGAATTCAAAGTTATGCGCCGAATATTCCTGTTCCGCGCGCAGGAACACGTCGCCGTATTTCACGCCGCGACCGTTGAAATCGAGGTCGTAGACGTTGTTGACGTTCTGGATATACATCGCGAGGCGTTCGAGACCGTAGGTGATTTCCGCCGAAACGGGATTACATTCAATGCCGCCCACCTGTTGGAAGTAAGTGAACTGCGTCACCTCCATCCCGTCGCACCAGACTTCCCAGCCGAGGCCCCAGGCGCCCAGCGTCGGGCTTTCCCAGTCGTCTTCAACGAAGCGGATGTCGTGGTATTTTGAGTCGATGCCGATCTTTTTCAGGCTCTCGAGGTAAAGCTCGAGGATATTTTCCGGCGACGGCTTCATGATGACTTGATACTGGTAGTAATGCTGCAAGCGGTTGGGGTTTTCGCCATAGCGCCCATCGGTCGGGCGGCGCGAGGGCTGCACATAGGCGGCATTCCAGGGCTCGGTGCCAAGCGCGCGCAGCGTGGTTGCGGGGTGAAAGGTACCGGCGCCCACTTCCATGTCATAGGGCTGGAGGATAAGACACCCCTGATCAGACCAGAACTGGTGCAGCGTCAGGATAAGATTCTGAAAACTAAGTGGCTTGCCGTTTGACATCGTATTTCCCGCTAAAATTGACGCGCAAGCCTAGCATGGTGATTGGCTGTTTTCAAAGGCCTGCTGATGTTGTATCCCTATTAAAATCTTTCAAATTAGGGGACGTTTTCGCATGAAAAGACTGAGCGAGAAATTCAACGCTATTGCCGTGAAAAAGGGCGAATTGTTCATGCTGGATCTCGATGGAAACGCATCCACAGGATACATGTGGGATGTAAAAATCACGGCAGGCGATGCGACGGTCATCAGCCGCGAAACCATCCCGACCAATCCCGGAAAAATGGTCATCGGCGGCGGCGCGGTCGAACGCACGATTTTCCGCGCAGAAAACGACGGCGAGATCGAGATCGAAGCCAAATGGCAGCGCCCGTGGGAGAAGTCGACCCCGCCCGCGAAGCAGGCGGTTTTCAAGGTGAGTGTAAAATAGGTTTACGGAAACTTAAGACCGATTTGTTAGTCTGTGCAAAGTATCAGCACAGGAGAACATGCGTGACAGATAGTCTTGATGAAATGCAGGAGCGTCTTGCTGCACGGGCAGTCGGATTTATCGATGCCGACGATTTAAAGGGCCTGCAGAAGCTCCTGAGCCGGGCGCAGGTGAGCGTCACAGACTCCTACAACACCAGCAGCGGGCATCGCGAGCGTTTGGTCGAATACGCCGAGCGCATGGGCAAGCTTGAAGCAGCGAGTCTATTGCGAAAAGCGGGGGCGCCCCTTATCCGCTAGTAATTATTCATTTGACTTTTTACGATATTTCATAGGGTTAGGCTTATTTTCAGCCGCTTAACCCGCTTTTAAACTTTTTCCCATAGAATTCATGATATAATTTTATTCAGGACATAAAATGATTTCAGAAAGCGTGATTATTTTTGGTGCGACCGGCAACGTGGTGATGGTCATTAACGGCCCGCTACCCAAAAACGTGCCGATCATGTTCAAGGTGGGCGCCAGCAAGATCGACCTGCTGACCGATCAGGATGTGTTGTTTTCGGAGCGCGGCCTGAGCCCCTATATCTGCCAGAAGTTGCGCGACAAAAACGAAATCGGGCTGCTGGAGGTTACCGACCAGAACAACCCGCCGAAACACCTGACGAATATCGCCTATCAATTTGCCGCTACTTAAGAGGTTTTTATGAGCGCAGTTTCGATGACCCCCGGAGATTCCGCCGCCGCAACTGTCGGCCCCAGCGCGTCAGTCGTCGGTAAACAGAACAGCGGATTGATGTCAATCGTGCGCGACACCATCCTGAGCGGCGTGATGCTGAACGCGATGGAAGGCAAGGGCCAGCCCCAGATGCGCCCCGGCGATTCAATGATGCAGGCGCTTGGCGGCGGCGCAGAGGTTTATTCCAAAAACCCGAATGCGAACCTGACCAAGGCCGTGACCGGCATCGTGCTGCTGGGCATCGTCGGCAAGCTGCTGGATGCGAACACAGCGCCGCCCCCGACGCAGGAACAGATGCGCGCCGAATATACGGCGAAGGAAGACCAGCGTATTGCCGGCATCATGAAGGAAGACGCGCAGAAAAAAGAGGCTTTGGCGGAAGATGAACGCCGCAAGGCTTTCTTTGCCAACAAGCCCGGCTAATCCCGCCGCATATTATCACGGAACATCGCCAGCAGCTGCTTGGCAAACGAGGCGCTGCCCTTGAAATCGCCGTTTTCGGCGCGCAGCAGGAAATCGGTATAGCCCGGCATGCGCGACAGGTCGGTGTTCGTCATGTCATGAAACCCCATGCTCCAGTCGGTAAACATGCGCTCTTCGGTTTTCTGGTCGATCAGCGTCGTGACGCGGTGGTGCGATTTGTCGCGGCAGATATTCGCGTAAAGCCGGTCTATATCGTCATCCGCTCCCTCGATCGCCTGCATGAACGATCCGGCGTTATAGACCAGCATCCCGGTGACCCCGTGTTTCAGGTTGGCCACACGGCTTTTGTCCAGCAACTCCAGCAGTTCAAAGCCGGTGAACAGTCTTACGGCGGAGCTGATATAGGTTATGGATTTCATCGTCTGATGCGTCGCTATTGGCATACCCAGCCATAATATAACGTATCGACGGGCGTCATGCCCGCTTTTTTTGAAGGCTATTTATGTAAGCCTCTAGCGCGGCATGCGGGCCGTGAAAGTCGTGCCTTCTTTTTCGGAAGATGCCACGCTCAGCTTGCCGCCATGAGCGACGATGACTTCGCGGGTGATAAAAAGACCAAGGCCCAGATTTGTCGTCACACCGCCCTGAAAATCATTGTCGCCGCCTGCGCGCACCATTGAATCAAAAATACTCCCGACCTTATCCGGCGGAATAGGGATGCCGTCATTGTGGATGGTGATGACAAGTTCCTTTTCACTGCCGTCGATGACAATCGAGATGGAGGAGTTTTTATGACCGTATTGGTGCGCGTTTCCCATCAGGTTCGAAAATACCTGCGCCATGCGCGCCTTGTCCCATGCGCCTTCTGTATCGCCAATAATATCAAGCGTGAATTTGCGCGAAGGGTGCTGCGCCTGCATTTCTTCGGCCAATTGCTGCGCGATTAAACCGAGATTTGATTTAGTCTTGACGACGGGCAGCCCGGAACCCAGCCGGGCGCTTGTGATATCCAGCAGATGGGAAACGATTTCCTGTATGCGTCCGCCGCTATCCGTGATCTGCGCGGCCAAAATCGTCTGGCGTTCGTTCAGTGGCCCGATCTTCGGCATCAGCGCCACCGACATCATCACCGCGCCCAGCGGGTTGCGCAGATCGTGCGTGAGTATGCCGAGGAACAGGTTGCGCGACAATTCAACGCTGCGGGAATAATACCGGATCGCCTCGGTGATTTGCTGGTCAATCGTTTCGTTAAAACGGATAACCTCAGCCAGTCCGTTCGTGTCATCTGTGTTCTTGGAAACGCACCATAATTTAATGATGCTGGCGCGCAGTGCGCGGAATTCGGATACCATCTGGTCCATGTTGAACCCGCCCGCAAGACGCAGCGCCGCATGCGTTTCCGCCGCGCTTTTTTCCGACGGGTCACTTTGCGCGCCGTTGCCATGCGATTTCTGCGCCTGCTCCGAACTTGTCTGCGGCTTCTGCAT
>JADYYV010000258.1 GCA_020853455.1 Alphaproteobacteria bacterium
AAGCATTTCTTTGGCGGCGACGGCGCCGGCAGCGGCATGCAGATCGGCAAGGTCATCAAGGCCTTTCATGGCTTGAGCGACGAAAGCCGCGAAAAGGCGCTGGCGGCCGCAGAGAAAAGCTGGCCCGACGTGCAAAAAAGCCTGAAGGCCGTGCGCGAAAAACGCGATGCGGTGAAGAAAATCCTCGCGCAGCCGGAATATAAACAGGAAGACCTCGACAAGGCCTTCGCCGAGGTGCGCGCCGAAGTGAACAAGCTGATGGAAGCGGGCCAGGTGCTGGGATCGGATATCCTGCGCGAACTGACGCCGGAAGAACGCCTGAAGCTTCTGAAGAAACTGCCGCGCCCGCCTGCCGAATAGGGCGGGGCAGGGACAAGAAAAGGCCAGGCGCAATCCCGGCCTTTTTATTTTAATTCAATGGCTTAATCTGCATTATATTGACATAATAACTAAAATCCGGTTATAAAGGCTTTTTTGCGCCAACAGGGCAGGGCGATGCACGAGCCATATGATTCATACAACCTCACCCCCGCGCAGGCGGAGCGGCAGTTGCTGGCGGAAGTCGGCAAGACGGCGCTTGGTCGCGCCATGCTGGATTACCTTGAACGGCAGGGCGTCGAGATTGTCGTGACCGAGGATGTGCCGCCGGTGATGGGGGCGGGCATCGTGGCGGGCGGCGGCTATATGCCGGCCGGGAAAAAACTCTACCTCGATCCGCGCGCGGGTGCCGACCGGCTGCTGCATTTCTTCGCCCATGAAACGCGCCATGTCGCGCAGATGGAAACCGAGATGCAGCGGAATTTTTCCGCCGCCGCCTTTGAGCCGCGCGGGCACCTGTTTGCGGTGCGGCTGATGGAAATGGATGCCGACGCCTTTGCGGTCTATTTCATTTACAACCACGCCCGCGAAACGGGCAGCAAAGTCTTTGACAACCTGTCGAAAAACACCAGCTGGCGCGAAACGCCCGACAGTCTCGAGGCCGATCGCGCGCCGCTATATAACGCGTTTTATGCCGCATGGGTGCAGTCGGGGAGGGCGGATGAAGCGGGCGCGATGAAGGCGGCGGCGCTGGCATGGCTCGATAACGAACAGCTTGTCGAAGCTTATAACGAAAGCGCGCTGCTCGGCTGGCGCAAAGGCGCCTGGCAGGGGTTGCTGAACCATGCCGACAATCCGCAAAGCCCGTTTGCGGCGGCCTTCGCCGAAGCGGTGCGCGCGCCGCATGATGTGGCGGGCCTGTTCATGGACCGCGCGGCGGATTTCTCCGGCCTGTTTTCCGGTATTGGCGTACCCGATTATCTGGATGAAGACGATCTTGCCGGTTTTGCGGTGCAGGTGATGGACGGACAGGCCAAAGTGGCCGAACCGGCGCTGACGGCCCTGCGCAGTGCCATCGACGATTTCGCGACGGCGGCGGCGCATTACACCGGCATGGCCGATGCGCAAAAACCGCGCAAAGCGCCGTTTCGCAAGGCTTCTCCCCGCGCGGCGGCGTGACATAAGCGCGCAATAAAATTAGTTAAACTGTTTTTAAGATTTACCCCCTATCCTTATAGATGGCCGAAAACCACACACGTTTTCTCAGGGGAAATTCATGGCTGCCACGCCGTCTTCGCCTGCCGTCCTTGTCATCGACGATCACATGATCATCCGGCAGGTGGTCGAGCAGAATTTAAAGAACATGGGCTTTGCCGATATCGACACCGCAGGATCCGCCGCCGAAGCGCTGGAACGGATGGCGGTGCGCAATTACGACATTATTTTCGTCGACTGGATCATGCCCGGCAAAAGCGGCTATGCGCTGATGCAGGAATGCCGCGAGGAGCGCAAGTTTGACGACGTCGCTTTTGTCATGGTGACGTCGGAATCCGACGAGCGCCACATGATCGAGGCTCTGAAGGCGGGCGCCACGTCGTATATCATCAAGCCCGTGCTCTCGAACGTCTTTTCCGAGAAAGTCAAAAAGGTTCTCGACTGGCTCGCCAAGCGCGGGCAAAAGTCGGACGTACAATCTGCATAACAGGAAAGCGCATGTTAAACATGTCCGGAATGAAAACCGATATTTCAGGGGTCGTGCAAAGCACGGTGGTCGAAACCTTCAACGGTATGCTGGGGCAGAACGTGGTGTCGGCGGATGAACGCGGCGGGGCCGCCGCGGGCGACGACGGGCGCATTTATGCCTGCCTGCTGCTCGATCAGGCCCGCGGCGCATCGGCCAATTTCTGCTTCACCTTCGACGGAAAGCTGCTGGCGCGCACGGCGGCCCGGTTTTATCCGCCCGAACAGGCGCGCGAAAAGACCGTGCAGGAAGACATCGCCTGCGCCATCGCCAATATCGTGGGGTCGAAGGTCAAATCGTGCCTCAACAAATACGGTCACGATTTCGAAATGACCGTCCCCTTCGTGGCGGAGCCCGCCGCGCTGCCCTTCAAGGGCTGCGACACGATCCACCTGCATTTTTCCTGGAATGACAACGCCGGCGCGGGCGCGCGCGGCCTGGTCGTAGATTTCGGAATGGATCAGCGCCCCACCGGAAATTGCTGAAGTCAGGATTATGCCCATGAAAACATTTTCGGCCAAAACATCGCAAAGCGGTCTTCCCGAGGCGCTTGCCCGGGCAAAGGCGATCACGCCGCAGATCTCGGTGCTGTTCGGCGCATCCGGTTTTTTCGCCGATCGCGAAGGGCTTGAAAAAACATTCCAGGGCGCGGGGCTGAACGTGATCGGTTGTTCCACCGCCGGTGAAATTTCCGGCGGGCGCGTTTCTGACGACAGTTTTTCACTGCTGTCGCTGCATTTCGACGCGACGGAAGTAAAAACGGCGGAAGCGCCCCTGAAAAATGCGCTGGCGTCGCGCGCCGCCGGGCAGGACATCGGCAGGAAACTTGCCGCCCCCAACCTTGCCGGCATTTTCGTGCTGGCGCCGGGGCTGAACGTGAACGGCAGCGAATTCACGCGCGGCATCGTGGAAACGGTTGGAAAGAATGTTGTCGTCACGGGCGGTCTTGCGGGGGATGGCGGCGCATTTGCGGCGACCTTTACCTTCATGAACGGTCATGTGCATGGCGATCATGCGGTGGCCTTCGGGCTGTATGGCGACAAGGTCAGCATGCGCGCGGGTTCGCGCGGTGGCTGGAAGCCTTTTGGGCCCATACGCCGCGTGACGAAGGCGTCGGCGAATATCCTCTATGAAATCGACGGCAAGCCCGCGCTGAAGCTTTACAAGGAATATCTGGGCGCCAAGGCGAAAGACCTGCCTGCCTCCGGCCTGCTATACCCGTTTTCGCTTCTGCGCGACGACAGCCGCGAAGACACCGGCCTGATCCGCACCATCCTGGGCATCGACGACGCGGCCGAAAGCCTGATCCTTGCGGGCGACATGCCGCAGGGCAGCCTTGTGCGGCTGATGCACGCCGATACCGACAGCCTGGTCGAAGGCGCCCGCAGCGCGGCCGGCGATGCGGGCGGCACGGCGCCTGCCGATACGGCGACGCTGATGGTATCCTGCGTCGGCCGCAAGATCATCATGGGCAGCGATGTGGAGGAAGAAGTGGAGGCTGTGGCCGCCGCCATCGGGCCGCAATCCGCCTATGCCGGTTTTTATTCCTACGGTGAAATCGGCCCCGCCGCCGGCGGCAGCTGCGAGCTGCATAACCAGACCATGACCATCACGCATATCCGCGAGTCCGCATGATTTCAAAGCGGCTGGCACGTCTGTTGCGCAAGCATTTCGACGCCGCCGACGCCGACGCCTTTATTGCCGGTCTTTTGCAGCAGGCCGACGACGACGCGCTGCCCGATAATATCCGCGCCAATATCCGCCGCTTCCCCGACTTTCTTGCGCAGGTCGATGACAGCTATAACGAACTGGACGAGCGCATGAGGATCGCCGTGCGCAACCTTGAAATGTCGTCGGAAGAACTCAACAACAGCAATTTCGCGCTGCTGCGCCACAATATCGCAACGAATGCGATGATGGAGGGGCTGGGGCAGGGGCTGCTGTTTTTCGGGCCCGACGGCATATGCTCCCCCGTCTATTCGCGCGCCTGCCTGACGCTGCTGGAGGGCAATCCGGCCGACCGTCACATCTGCGACATCCTGCGGCTTGACGAAAGCCAGCGCGCCGATTTCGAGCCGCTGGTAGGCCTGATGTTCGACATCGATTCAACGGCGCTCAGCTTTGACGAACTGATCGCGCTTGCCCCGCATTTTTACAAACACAGCCAGGGGCTGCAGATCGCGCTGTCTTACAAGCCGATGCACGGCGCGACCGGCGCGCTGATGGGCATCCTGCTGGTCGCAACCGACATCACGGTGAAAATGCAGGCGCAGGAACGCCTGAGGCAGAAAGAGGAACAGGTCTTGCGCACCCTGCGCATCGCCGGCAACCGCGCCAGCTTCGTCCACGCGCTGCATGTGTTCCAGACGGTGTTCGACGACATGGCGCAGACGCGCGATCTTCAGGCGCTGCGCCGCGACCTGCATACGGTCAAGGGCATGGCGAACGTATTTTTCCTGCACGACATGGCAAAGATGCTGCACGAGATCGAAGACCGCGTGAACGCGCTGCCGCAGGATGGCTGGCAGTCGGGGCTGCGCGCTATCCGCGCAGAATTCGACGTGCGTTTGGGGTTGGGCATCGATTACGCGCATTGGCTGGGCCGCGAGATCTGGGGCATGGAGTTCGAAGCCGGGCATGATGTCATCAGCGTCAGCACAGCCGAGCTTGCGCGTTTCGGCTCCGACCTTCATGCGATGCTGCAGTCGGGCGGCGCGTCGCCCGACGGCGCAAGCCGCCTGTTTTTCGAGCGTGTCGCGTCGCAAAGCGTCTGGAGCATGCTGGCGTTTTTCGAGACGCAGCTGTCTTATTTCGCCGAAGCCGCCGACCGTTCCATACGCATCCAGCACGACAGCGGCGACGAAGTGCGGCTGTTCCCCGATTTCTACCGCGCTTTTTTCGACAGCCTGACGCATGTCGCCCGCAACATCATGGACCATGCCTACGAGCCCGCGCCCCTGCGCCAGATACTGGGCAAGCCGCCGGAGCTGCAGGTGCGCATCAGGACATCCTATACCGACAGCAGCCGCACGCAGTTCCAGCTGGTCATCAGCGACGACGGGCAGGGCATATCGTTTGACAAGGTCACCAAACGCCTGCGCGAGAAACGCGAAAAGATCGAGGGCCGCACGGAAGCCGACCTGATGCAGCATATTTTCGACGCCGATTTTTCAACGCGCGACAGCGTCGATATGAACGCCGGGCGCGGCATCGGCATGAGCGCGGTGAAGGCGGCGGTCGAAAAACTGGGCGGCACGCTGCGCGTGTCGTCGACCGAGGGCGTCGGCACGGCATTGACCGTCGTCCTGCCCGTGCTGTGGCAGGCGCATGCCTAAAGGGCGTAAATGTGGTATAATCGGGTATAAAAGGATGCTGCCATGAAAAACGCCCGTTTTTTAATCGCCGCCGCGCTGCTGGTCGCGCAATCGCTGGCCACGCCTGCGTCCGCGCAGTTTCAGGACGGTCTCGGCCTCTACGGGGACGGGCAGGAAGGCGAGGAAGCCGAAGACGCAAAAACCGACAACGTCACGCCCGCCACCAGCGAATACCGCAAGCAGCATCCGCTTGACGAAGATCACGAATATGGCGACGAAGGCGGCAAAGATATCATGGCCGACCCCGAAGAAGACGACGACGAAGACTAGGTTCTTGCGCCGAATCGCGCAACGATCATGCTTTTCAGCGCAATAATTTATCAAAGCACTTTAGTCATTGAATTCATGGCGTTTTAATGGGGTTTTGTCTGCTTCCTGACAACTGCCTTACAAAGACTTTAACCTTTCACCGATAGAATGGATCTATTCAAACGAAAGGAACAAAATACAATCATGTACACTCGCATTCTGACTGTCGCAGCCGTCGCGCTGCTCGGCCTCTCCACCGCAACCACTACGCCCGTATTTGCCGATGAAACTGCTCCCGCCGCTGCGGAAGCGCCTGCCGCCGCCGCGGATTCAGCGGCCAAGCCCGCTGACGGCGCAGCCCCTGCGCCCGCCGAAGAGAAAAAAGAAGGCGAGGACAAGGATGGCGACGGCAAACCCGATGAAGCCGCCCCCGCGCCTGCGCCCGAGGGAACCACGGAATAGTTTTATCCGTTCAAATATCAGGAAAGAGGCCCCGCAAGGGGCCTCTTTTTTCTGTCCCGCAACGTGATACAATACACCCCTACACCATAACAGGAATTACACATGGCTTTTCCCAAAACGCGCATCGCGCCCGGCAGCAAGGTTGATCTCGCGAAAATCGACCCCGATGAAACCTTCGGCTGGAAAAAGGAAGATGCCAAGGCGCAGACCGCCGCCAATCTTGAGCGCATCGCCGAGCTGCAGGAGCTGATGCATTTCGAAAACAAGTACAGCATGCTGATCGTGCTGCAGGCGATGGATACCGGCGGCAAGGACGGCACGGTGCGCGTGATCGGCGGCGCGATGAACCCCGCCGGCGTGCGCGTCGTCAGTTTCAAGCAGCCGACCAAGGAGGAACTCGCTAACGGCTTCATGTGGCGCATCGAAAACGCCGCGCCGAAAAAACCGGGCGAAGTCGTGATCTTCAACCGCTCGCAATACGAAGACGTCGGCGTGGTGCGCGTCCACAACATCGTGCCCGAAGCCACATGGCGCCCGCGTTTCGACATCATCAAGAAATTCGAAAAAGACCTCGGCGCGCCGTCCAAGGAAATCCCCGGCGGCACGCATGTGCTGAAGTTCTTCCTGCATATCAGCAAGGACGAACAATGGGGGCGGCTGATGGACCGCGTGAACGACCCCGACAAGCATTACAAGCTGAACGAGGGCGATTTCAAGGAGCGCGCCTTCTGGGACGATTACATGAAGGCCTATTCGGAAGCGATCGAGAAAACATCGACCGAGGACGCGCCGTGGTTCGTCATCCCCGCCAACCGCAAATGGCTGCGCGACCTGATCATCTCGCAGATTGTGGTCGACCATCTTGAAACCCTGAAAATGAAATATCCGCCCCCCGAGGTTGATGTGAAGGAACTTCAGAAAAAATACTTCCCCGACGGCAAGACGGAACTTGCGGCGGCGCCCGCCGATGCGCCCCGGAAATCGGCAAAAGACGATTTCAAGCCGAAGGGCAAATAGGAGATCGGGATGGCTGTATCAATCAACAAGGGCCTTGTCCGCGCGGGCATTTTCCTGAGCGTGCTGTGGATCATCGCCGTTGGCGTTTATGCGGCGGCGGAAGGCAACCACCGCAACGATGCCTGCGCGATCACCCCGAATGCCGGTTACTGCCATTATAAATTCTGGGCATG
>JADYYV010000259.1 GCA_020853455.1 Alphaproteobacteria bacterium
CGTTCTGGTTCATGGCGAAAATACCGATGGTGACGAAGCCCATATGCGCGACGGATGAATAAGCGATCAGCTTCTTCATGTCTTCCTGCGCCAGTGCGACGAGCGACGTATAGATGACCGCAATCACGCTGAAGCCGAAAATCCACGGCGCGTAATAAACCGACGCGTCCGGGAAGACCGGCAGCGACAGCCGCAGGAAGCCGTAGCCGCCCATTTTCAGCAGAACGCCGGCCAGAATGACGGAACCCGCCGTCGGCGCTTCCACGTGCGCGTCGGGCAACCATGTATGCACCGGCCACATCGGCACCTTGACCGCGAAGGACGCAAGGAAGGCCAGCCAGAGCCATTTCTGCACATTCGCGGGGCTCGCGAGTTTCGAGAGCTCCGGAATGTCGGTCGTGCCATAGGTGTTATAAAGGTAGAGGATCGCGAGCAGCATCAGCACCGATCCCAGCAGCGTGTAGAGGAAGAACTTGAACGCCGAATACACGCGGCGCTTGCCGCCCCAGACGCCGATAATAACGAACATCGGGATCAGCACACCTTCGAAGAAGATGTAGAACAGCATCAGGTCGACGGCGCAGAACATGCCGAGCATCATGGTTTCCAGCAGCAGGAAGGAAATCATGTATTCTTTCACGCGATGCTCGATGGATTCCCAGCTGGCAAGGATGCAAATCGGGGTCAGGAAAGTGGACAGTAGCACGAAGAAGATCGAAATGCCGTCAACGCCCAGCTTGTAATTGATATTGAGGCCAGGCAGCCAAGGCAGTTTCTCGACAAATTGCAGTTCCGCCGATGTGCCGTCGAAACCCATATACATGTATATAGACAGGCCAAAGGTGAACAGCGAGGTCAGCAGCGCAGTATTGCGTGCGTTGCGCGCCACCGTGTCGGCATCGCCGCGCACGAAGAGCAGGAACAACACACCCGCCAAGGGCAGGAATACCAACAGGGAAAGAATGGGGAAAGAAATCATCGGTTAGAACCCCTGCCTGTGAGCATAGAAGACGTAAGCGGTTATGATGGCGACAACGCCGATAATCATGGCGAAGGCGTAATGGAATATATATCCGCTTTGCAGGCCATGTGCCTTGTCGGAACCCGACTTGATCGTCGCTGCGACGCCGTCAGGACCGAAGCCGTCGATGATCGCGCCATCGCCCGTTTTCCACAGCTTGTTGCCGAGGAAGAAGGATGGAATCACGGCGATGCAGTTATACAGCTCGTCGAAATACCATTTGCGGAAGAAGAAGTTATGGATGCCGCTGAACATGCCCGCCATCATCGCCGGCATATGGCGTTTACGGACATAGAACAGGAATGCCAGCAGGATACCCGCGATGCCAACGCCGGTCGGCAGCAGCTTCGCCCATTCGGGAATGTGGTGGATATGCTCAAGAACGTCGTTTTGCTCCAGAACGAAAATCGAGCTGCCCCAGAATGAACCACGTGACTCGCCGACAAAAAACACCGTCAGAGCGCCCGCCGTCAATGCACCGATGGCGAGGAAGGCAAGCGGGATAGTCATGATCTTGGGCGATTCATGCACATGCGCCATGACTTTTTCATCCGCGCGCGGCGTGCCGTGGAACGTCATGAAAATCAGACGCCATGAATAAAACGCTGTCAGGAATGCCGCCGTGATACCGCACCAATAGGCAAACATACCCACCTGGCTATGCGCAGCGAAGTTCGCCTCCAGAATGGTGTCTTTCGAGAAGAATCCCGCGAAGGGCGGAACTCCCGCCAGTGCAAGGCTGCCGATCCACATCACCGCGTAAGTGAACGGGATCAGTTTATAAATACCGCCCATGCGGCGCATATCCTGTTCGTCGGACATCGCATGAATGACCGAACCTGCGCCCAAGAACAGCAAAGCCTTGAAGAAAGCATGCGTAAACAGGTGGAACATCGCGGCGCTATATGCGGAAACGCCCGCCGCAAAGAACATGTAACCCAGCTGGCTCATGGTCGAATAGGCGATAACGCGCTTGATGTCGAATTGCGTGATGGCGATGGTTGCCGCCACAAGCGCGGTCAGCGCGCCGACAACCGTGATGAACTCGCGCGCAACGGGCGCATATTCGTAAATGGGCGACATGCGCGAGACAAGAAACACCCCCGCCGTCACCATGGTTGCCGCGTGAATAAGCGCGGAAACGGGTGTCGGGCCCTCCATCGCGTCGGGCAGCCAGGTATGCAGGCCCAGCTGCGCGGATTTACCCATCGCGCCGACGAACAGCAGGAAACCGATCAGCGTGATGGCATTGAACTGCTGGCCGAGGAATTCGACCATAACGTCTTTCGTCGCCGGAACCGCCGCGAAAACCTTGTCGAAATCGAGAGAGCCAAACACCATAAACACGGCAAAGATGCCAAGCGCAAGGCCGAAATCGCCGATGCGGTTGACAACGAAGGCCTTGATCGCGGCGCGGTTGGCGCTGTCTTTATGATGCCAGAAGCCGATCAGCAGGTACGACGCGACCCCGACCCCTTCCCAGCCAAAGAACAACTGGACGAAGTTGGCGGAAGTCACAAGCATCAACATCGCAAAGGTGAACAGGCTGAGATAGCACTGGAACAGCGCGCGCCGCTTGTCATGGTGCATATAGCCGACAGAATAAATATGAACGGCGCATGAAACAAAGTTAACCACCAGCACCATCGTCGCCGACAGTTGGTCGAATTTCAGCGACCAGTTAAGGTTGAGCGTACCCGACGAAATCCAGTTGAACAGCACGATCGTGCTGGGAGCCATCGTGGCTGCGAAGTTTATTTTGTAAAACAACGTGGCCGAAATAATGGCGGCAAGGATCATCAACCCGCAGGTCAGCAC
>JADYYV010000260.1 GCA_020853455.1 Alphaproteobacteria bacterium
AAGTTGAGTTGCTACACGAAAGGGGATCAACATGATGTTACTCGATCGCGATACGCTCAAGAACCGCTTCGAGGGCCTGAAGCCCAAGACAGCCGCCCATTGCTTCGCGCAGCGCGAAGCCGTCGAAATGACCTGCGACGAAGACCAGTTCAACGCGGAACTGGCGCAGGTGATGGTGTCGATCGCGGCGCTGACCAGCGCCCTGCCCGCAACGGACGCGCTGACCGACGAGCGCGTGCGCCGCATGATGCTGGCGCTGGAAGGCTTTTCATCGCCCTACCTGAAGACGCGCTTCAAGCAGGAAGCGACGCCCGCACCGCAGGACAACACGAAACAACAGAACAAGGAAATCCGCATCGAGACGCGCGCACCGTCGCGCTTCCGCCACGCCTCGCGCCGCCCGACGGAACGCGCGGCGGCCGCGATCACGACGAAATTCCTGCGCGTGAAGGAAGATGCGCCTGCGATCGAGATCATGCCGCTTGTGCCGGGTGTGCAGGTTTTCGTGAAGGCAGGGGCGCAATTGAATTCTTTCGCCCCGCGCCCGCAATAAGGTGTGATGCCGCGCCGCTCATGTGATTAAACACTGTCGCCAGCGTGGTTTCCGGCATTTTAAGCCCCGCCATTTCGCGGCCGATCCAGTTGGCATGGGGAATGTGAATCGCGGATAATCCGGCGGCGACGGACGGGATGATGTCGGATTTCAGGCTGTCGCCGATCATCACGACCTCGTGCGGTTTCAAGCCCAGTTTTTTCAACAGCACGGAATATGTTTCGGGCGTTTTTTCCGGCACGGGGAACGTGCCGCGAAAAATATTTTTGAAAGGCAGCGCGTCGATGCGGCGCTGCTGCGCTTCGGGCTCGCCCGCCGTCAGGATATACAAATCAAAATGGCCGGCCAGTTTTTCCAGCGCCTGCGGCACGCCGGGAATGACGCGCGCGGGGCGCGTATAGACATCGGATGCCATGCCGCGCACCGCCGCGATATCGGCCGCCGGTGATTGCGGCGCGTAATGCAGCAGCGCATTTTCAAAGGCCTGCGGCAGCATGCCGGTGCCGTAGCCGAAACTGGTGAACAGCTCGACCTCGAATCGCCGGACGGTGGCGAGGGATTCTGCGGGCGGCGTCAGGGCGCGGGAATGGATAAAGGCTGTCAGCCTGTCATGCGCTTCCTCGAACAGGTCCTGGGTTGCGATGAGCGTATTGTCCATGTCGAGCAGAACGGCTTTGATCATAAGGCATTGTCACACAACATTTTTATTACGTCAAAAATCTGCCGCGCCGAAAGATTAACAAAGCATTAAGAAGTCGTTATGGCTCAAGGAGTTAGATATGCTCAAAAAAAGCATATATTTTTGACAAAGGCAGGGGTCTGGGGTACTATGAGATTAACAAAGAGAGGTTACGTTGACCCAGTTGCAGACCGCCTTCGCCGCCAACTCTACCGTCGCCACCGCAGGCCTTTTTGCACAGATGTTCAATGACAGGATGGGAAAAGAAATGACAGCCGATACCGCAACAGCAACCGACACCGCGCCGAAACCCGAAACCGAAATCCCCAACGCGCAGGGCGGCATCGACTATTCCAAGGAAAAAGAAATCACGCAGGACGAGATGACCGACGAGTTGTTCGCGGCTGTGAAGCGCGGCGACCTGAACACGGTGCAGGGCCTGACCCAGAACGGCAAAAAGAACACCGGCGTGAAACGCGCCAACGGCGTGACGCTGCTGATCGCGGCGGCGCAGGACCAGAAAGACCATATCGCGCGCGAATTGATGACGTATAAAGGCGTCGATCTGGGCGCGATGACGGATGCGGGCGTGAGCGCCGCGATGCTGTTCCAGGCCAACGGCAACGTGGAACTGGCGCGCATGCTGATCGCGAAGCTGCAGACCAACAACCTGCTGGCGATGGGCGGCGTGAACGGCGACGAAGTGGCGCGTTCCATGGGCGCGCACGGCCTGTCGGAAACCATCAAGCAGGCGCAGCGCGACGACTTTGCCGTCAAGGAAGAAGCCGCGCATCAGGAACTGGAACACGGCGACAAAGGCAACAGCATCAGCGCGACGATCCGTGGCTGGTTCGGCGGCGGCGACGACAAGGGCGGCATCGAGATCGCGCCGCTGGAAGCCGCGAAACCTGCGGAAACGCTGGCGGCGGACGAAGCCGGTCCTTCGACCTTTACCAGCAAATTCACCAAATACATCTCCGGCATTTCGTCGCGCTTCTTTGGCCCGAAGCCGGAAATCGACACGCTGGCGGCGGCGCCTGCGGAAATCAAACCCTCGCCGCTGACGGCGCAAGGCGCGGTGCAGAGCTTCCTGAAGCGTCTGGGCCCCGGCATCTGAAAATCAATTTAAACGGATACAAAAAAACCGCCGTGACCCGGCGGTTTTTTTATTGTCGTGTGGCGCGCGGTTATGCGGCGTCGGTTTTTTTCTGCCAGCGCGACAGCGTCACCAGCGCGTGTTCTTCGCCGAATTTCAGCGCCTGCATTTCGCGCCAGACGGTGATGTAGGGATTGGCGGGCGACGGATCGACGCGCAGGATTTCGTGCAGCCCGTCGAAATTGATGTCGTTCAGGAAGGGCAGCTGTTCCAGGATGCAGTCGCGCACGGTTTCGGCGTTTTCCATCGTGACGCAGGCATCGGCCTGTTCATCCATCATGAAAGCGACAAGGCGCTGCGGGCCCGCTTCGCCTTCGCGCGACAGCGTCATGCCGGTCATGACCGACAGGATGGCGTTCAGGTGAAAATCTTTTTTGCCGAGATCTTTTTTGCTTTGACGGCGGGGTTGTTCCGCCTCTGTATTCACGCGCTGGAGCATTTCTCACCGCCGTTTCAGGAGCTGTTTTATCAGGTTTCCGGACTTCTGGTGATATTGCAGCCTATGTTCCATTATGTCAAGAAAGCGTCGACAAAAAATCCATCTTAACGCTGTATAATAAAATTATTTCAATAGCATAGAATAAATTAAATCTTATTGCGGCGCATCAAATTTTACGGCGCGGGCGGGGCCAGTTTGCGCGACGGCTGTTTGTCGAGTCCCAGTCCTTCGTTTTCCTGCAGCTGCGCCTTGAGGTTGAATTCGGGCGCGATCTGCTTTGCCAGCCTGCCGTTCGATGCCAGCAGAAAACGCCCGAGCGACGTATCGAGCTTGCCGCGGCTGCGCGACAGCAAGCGGTCGAGCGGCGTCCAGCCGAAGCGGTCGGGCTCGTTCACCAAATGCGGTTTGCGTTGCGTCATCCAGCCGAGAATATCGATTTTGTTTTCGTCTTCGTGATTGCCGTTATATCCGGCGATGCGGTGGAACAGCGTTTCGCCGCGCGCGTTTTTGATGAGCAGGAAATCGGCGTTGCCCGTCGCGGCCTCGATATCGTCCAGCGCCTTGACCGTCAGTTCGCGGTTGAAGGCGATATGGTGCAGCAGCGGCTGCGCGGGTTGGGACGCGTCGCGGTTCACGACATCCTGCGCCAATGCCTGCGGATCGAGCGCGATGAAATCGGCAAGCGTGACATCCGGACGCTGGGCGAGCAGGGAGAACAGCGGCGTGCGTTCGATCTCATAGCGGCGATAATCGTCATAGACCGCGATATTGGTGTTGGGCGATCCCCACTGGAAGCCGAAATTGGGCGCGACCGCCGCGCGGACTTTTTCCGGCGCGCCGTTGAACAGTTCCTTGAGCCATTTGATCTGGTCTTTGGCATCGGGCAGCGCCAGCACCTGGGATACCGCCGACATCATCGGGAATTTTTCGGGCACATCCAGCGGGTCGATCGCGCCCGCTTCGACCGCTTCGCGAAAATCGTTGAAGCGGCCGTCGGGGATAATGCGGGTGGCCAGATCCTTCAGCGAAGCCCCGACGCTGGCATCCTGCAATGCCTGCTCGCGCACATGACCGTAACCCATCGCTCCGCTCCATCATGAATATGACAACGATGCGCAGTTTAGCGGCTCCTCTGTGCGAGTCAATCGCTTATGGCAATAAACTTTACGCCCGTAACGTCATCCCCTCGAAAGCGGGATCCCGGCGATAAGCACAGGACGCAGGAAGCCCACGGGATTCCCGCTTTCGCGGGAATGACGGCAATGGGGATTAATTATTGGCCGGAGGCTTCGGCTTGAAACCGCCGAATTTCGGCGTGTCGCGGTTGTCGTTCAACCCGCCCGGCTGCACGCGCGGCTTGTCGAGGCCGGGTTTATCCATGCCGTTGTTCCGCTTGCGCATCAGTTCGGGGTTGAGCGGCAGCTGTTTTTTATACTGCGCTCCCGCCACGATCAGGCGCTGCACGACGGGGCTGTTGCGGTCGTCTTTTTCCGCGAGGCGGTCGAGCACCGTCCAGCCGCGATTATCGGTGAGGTCGGGATCGGCGCCGAGGTCGAGCAGGCGGTCGAGCACGGTCAAATTCTTGCGCTCGATCGCGATATGCAGCGCGGCCTTGCCGTCCTTGTCGACGACGTCGAAATTGATTTTCTTGGCCGCCAGATATTCGACGAAGCCCTGTTTGTCCTGCGCAACGGCATAATGCAGCAGCGTGCGGCCGTATTCGTCGGTGACCGACGGGTCGGCGCCCGCATTGATCATCACGCGCGCGGCCGCGATAAATTTGTCGTCGATGCGATACGGCTGGCGGTCGGCGCGGCGCACCAGTTCGGCGAGCGGCGTGCGGCCGTGGATGTTTTCGTCGTTCAGCAGCTCGGGCGCCTTGTCGATCGCTTTCAGGATCATCGACACGTTTTGCGTGCGCGCCAGCGCGTGCAGCACGTTGTTGCCGTTCGCGTCCTTGATTTTCAGCTCGCAGCCGCCGAGGACGGAATTGAAGGTATCCGCCATTTCAAGCCGCGCCGCCATATGCAGCACGGTCTCGCCCAATTGGTTCGCAGCGCCGATATCGGCCTTGAAGGCCAGCATTTGCTGCAGCACTTTCGGGTACTGCGAAATGCGCTCTTCCTCCAGCATCATCATGTAGGGCGACACGCCGAAATCGTTTTTGGCGTTCGGATCCGCGCCGTTTTTCAACAGTTTTTCGACCAGCACGGGTTTATCAAGGAAGGTGTGCAGCGGCGTGTTGCCGTTGATGTCTTTTTCGTTCAGGCGCGCGTTATTTTGCACGAGCAGATCGACGATATCGGGATTCGACGTCGTGATCACGTGCAGCGGCGTGCGGCCCTGATCGTCTTTCGCATTGGTATCCGCGCCCAGTTTCACGAGCGTACGGACGAAGGTTTCCTGTGACTGCATCACCGCGCGGTGCAGCGGCGTTTTGCCGGTCGCGTCGGGCAGGTTGACATCGGCGCCCGCCTGAATAAGCGCAACGGCGATGGAATGACGGTCTCTGTCGAGCGCAAGGTGCAGCGGGGGATACATCAGGTTGCCGCGCATGTTCACATCGGCGCCCATTTTAATCAGCGCCACCACCGACGACAGGTCATTTTCGGCCACGGCCTTTTGCAGGCGCGTGTAACCGGTGTCCTGTACCTTGTTCGGGTCGCCCCGGAACATTCTTGAAACGGCGTTGAAAAAGTTTTTCAATTCTTCGTCCCCGAAAAGCCATTAAATGACGACCGTAATACCGGCGTAATCGACATTTTTAATGGCGTTTTATGGTGATGCTGCTTTTAACAGATTGAAAAGTTAGCATGGTTAACATCACGAGTCCATGCGGCTTCGCAAGCTTGGGAATATAAAAACGCTGTTTGCGGAAACTTTATTACAAAGTGGTTTTCGTTTTCATAAAACAGGCGAGATATATTGATACGCCTTGCCAAGCGAAGCGTTTGTTGTGGAGAATAAATGAAGGCGCGGCATCCGGCGCGTTTTCCCTGCCCTTACATCCATCTTGAGGACTGCATGATCCGCCCTGTTGCGCCCTTCCTTGCCCTTGCCGTTTGCCTGATCGCCGGCGCAACTGTTCCGGCGCTGGCACAACCGGACAGCCAGAACAGCGCAGCCGCGATGCAGGACGCCGCGCCCGCTACCGAAACGGGCGGCTTTGCCGCAGCGCCGAACGGCTTTGCCGCACCCGAAGATGCAGCCGCGGAAACCGAAGCCGTTCCCGCCGCAACGCCTGCCGCCAAGCCCGCGCCCGATATCACCGACGAAGCGCAGCGCATCTGGCAGAAATACGGCGAGGCGATTTATCAGGTGCAGGTCATCGACCTTGCCTCCGACAAAAAAAATTCCATCGGCTCGGGCTTCCAGTTTTCCGCCTCCGGCATGATGGCGACCAATTACCACGTGGTGGCCGAAGCCGTGCAGCGCCACGAAAGCAACCGCCTTGAATACCTCGACGACAAGGGCCGCCGCGGCAGCCTGAAAGTATTGGTCGCCGATGTGGGCCATGACCTTGCGATCGTGCAGATGGACCCGCCCGGACCTACATTCGTCGAGCTTGGCAAATCGGATTTGCCCAAGGGTACGCGCCTTTTCTCGCTCGGCAACCCGCATGACATCAGCTTCACGATCATCGAAGGTACGCATAACGGCGTGAGCCGCGAAAGCTTCATCGACAAAATCCACTTCTCCGGATCGCTGAACCCCGGCATGTCGGGCGGGCCTGTGCTGGGGCATGACGGCCGGGTGGTGGGCGTCAACGTATCGACCGCCGGCAATTCGATCAGCTTCCTGGTGCCGGTCGAGCCGCTGAAACAGCTGCAGAGCGACCTTGCCGCCGAAAAACCCGGCTACGACTTCATCGCCAATTCGGCGCAATACATCGAAAACCAGCTGCTGCAGACGCAGGAAAAAGTCGTCAGCCGCCTGCTGGCCGACAAATGGGAAACCGTCGCCTTCGGCCCGTTCATGGTGCCGGGCCGCATCAACAACGCCTTCAAATGCTGGGGCGACACGATGAAGGACGAAAACGACAAGCAGGCCTATGAGCGGTTTTCGCGCTCCACCTGCATGAGCAACGACCGGCTGTTCCTCGACAACAATTTCGACACCGGCCTGTTCATGTACCGCTACGACCACCTGACGGCGCACAAGCGGCTCGCGCTGCCGCGGTTTTACAGCTATTACGAAAGCCAGTACACCATGCCGCTCGGCACCGGCGACGCGGCGGAGGAAAACGTCACCAATTACGACTGCAGCAATGCCTTCGTCGATCTGGCGGGCCACCGTTTCAAAAGCTCGTTCTGCGTGCGGCAGTACCGGAAATACCCGAAGCTGTATGACATGCAGCTTTACATGGCGATGGTGGGCGGCGCCCGCGAAGGATTCATGATTACGCAGGTGGCGGAGGGCGTGTCGAA
>JADYYV010000261.1 GCA_020853455.1 Alphaproteobacteria bacterium
CGCAAGGCGGATGCAGTGCTGCTGGCGGCTGTCGGCGGCCCTAAATGGGACAAGGTCGATTACGCCATCCGCCCCGAAGCCGGACTTTTGAAACTCCGCAAGGAACTTGAACTGTTCGCCAACCTGCGCCCTGCGAAAGTGTTCGACGCGCTTGTTGACGCGTCCACATTAAAAGCATCGGTCGTCAAAGGGCTCGACATCATGATCGTGCGCGAACTCACGGGCGGCGTTTATTTCGGCGAACCGCGCGGCATCACCACCCTGCCCGACGGCCAGCGCCGCGGCGTGAACACGCAAGTTTACACCACCAGCGAAATCATCCGCGTCGCGCGCGTGGCGTTTGAACTCGCCCGCAAGCGCGGCAACAAGGTCTGCTCCGCCGAAAAGGCCAACGTCATGGAATCCGGCAAGCTGTGGCGCGAGGAAGTGACCAAGCTGCACGAAGCAGAATACAAGGACGTACAACTCAGCCATATGTATGCCGACAATTGCGCGATGCAGCTGCTCCGCAACCCCGCGCAGTTCGACGTCATCGTGACCGACAACCTGTTCGGCGATATTTTGTCGGACGAAGCCGCGATGCTCACCGGATCGCTGGGCATGCTGCCCTCCGCATCGCTGGGCGCGATCAAATCCGACGGCAAGCGCGCGGCGCTGTACGAGCCTATCCACGGCTCCGCCCCCGATATCGCGGGCAAGGGCATCGCCAACCCGCTCGCCACCATCCTGTCGGTCGCCATGATGTTCCGCTATTCCTTCGATATGCAGAAGGAAGCGCAACTGCTGGAAGATTCCATCGAAGCAGTCCTCGCCAAGGGCTACCGCACCGCCGATATCATGAGCGACGGTGCAAAAAAACTCTCCACCTCCGACATGGGTGCCGCGCTGATCGAAACTCTTTCCGCCGCAAAACAGAAAGCAGCATAAATGAAAAATAACGACAAAGTCGTTGTGAAAAAATATGATGTCGTTGCCTTGGGCGCGCTTGTGGTCGATATGCAGATCGCAACCGATGACGCACAGCTGGAAAAATTCGGCATCAAGAAAGGCCTGACGAACCTCGTCAGCGCGGAAACGGCGAAGGAAATCGCCGACAACCTTGCACCCGCCCGCACGCCCGGCGGCCCCGGCACGAACGTCACGGCGGGCGTTGCCCTGCGCGGCGGTGCTTCGGCGCTGATCGGCAAGATCGCGAATGATGAAAACGGCAGCTTCCTGAATGCGCGGCTGAACGGTCACGGCATCGATTTCACGCCTGTTCTGTCGTCTAATCCCGCCACCGGCACGACCGCCGTGCTGGCGCTGACCACGCCCGACCGCGAACGTAGCTTCGCTTTCGCCGCCGGTGCCAGCATGGAACTCACATCCGATGATGTGGATGCGAAACTGATCGCTCAGGCGAAAATCACCTATCTCGACAGCTATCTGTGGCTGACCGAAAACGGGCGGGAGGCCGTGCATCACGCGGCCGATCTTGCGAAGCAGTCGGGCAGCAAGGTCGTGGTCGCGCTGAACGACGCGCATGTGGTGGCGCAGAACCAGCCCGCTTTTCTGGCGCTGGCCACATCGCATGCCGATATTCTGGTCGGCGACCGCGGCGAATTCATGGCGCTGTTCAAGACTGCCACGCTGGAAGACACGATTGCGAAGGTACAGGCGCTGGGCGTGACCGCTTCGATTACCGCCGGCGCTTCGGGGGCTTATGTCATCGACGCCGCCGGCATGACGCATGTGCCCGCCAAACTGCTGGATAAATCGAAAATCGTCGATACCAACGGCGCGGGCGACCAGTTCGCGGCGGGGTTCCTCTACGGCCTTGCGCAGGGCAAGACCGCCGCCGAAGCGGGCGGTATCGGCGCGGAGTGGGCGTCCGACATCATCCAGCATTTCGGCGCCGAGCCGAAGGTCGGGAAAAACGCGCCCCCGCCCAACGCCGCCACTATCCAGAATAAACCGGACGCGCCGAAAAAGGCCGCGTAACTATCCATAAACCGGTTAACGGATTATATAGTCTGCCCCGCTAGTATTTTGCTAGAATTCGCATGTTGTTGCGTCGCGCATTTTCACGTCCGGGTATTGCCATGAAAAAATATCTCAAGCCTTTATACACCGTGCTGTGGATCGCGGGTTTCCTGCTGTTCCAGCTGGCGCAGGCGCCCGCCGAAGACGCGCCGCCCGTCAACCAGCCGCTCGCCGTCGTCATCAAGGTGGAGGGCATGATCAGCCCCGCCTCGCTCGACCTTATCCGCCGCGGCTTGGCGGAGGCCGCCAAGCGCAAGGCCGACATCGCCGTGCTGGAAATGCAGACCCCCGGCGGGCTTTACGATTCCATGCAGACGATCATCCAGATCATCCTCGACAGCCCTGTGCCGGTCGCGACTTACGTATCGCCGCCCGGATCCCATGCGGCATCCGCCGGCACGTATATCCTGTACGCCAGCCATATCGCGGCCATGGCACCCTCGACCGTCATCGGCGCGGCGACGCCGATCCGCATGGGCGACAACAGCCCGTCGGAAAACAGCGATCCTTCCATGACCGACCCGAAATCGGTGCAGCCGAAATCGACGCTGGAACATAAAATGGTCAATGACGCCGCCGCCTATATCCGGGGCCTTGCCGAACTGCGCGGCCGCAACGCCGAATGGGCGGAGCGCGCAGTGCGCGACGCGGAAAGCCTGACCGCCACGGAATCGCTCGCCAAGAAAGCGATCGACCTGATCGCAATCGACGTGAACGAATTGCTGGAAAAGGTCGACGGCCGCACCGTGAAAATGGCGCAGAACAAGACCCTGAAGCTGAACACGAAAAACGCCCGCATCGAGCGCCTTGAATCAGACTGGCGCACCGAACTGCTGGGCGTGATCGCGCATCCGAACGTCGCCTTCATGCTCATGACGCTGGGATCGTACGGCCTGATTTACGAATGCATCAACCCCGGCGCGATTTTGCCGGGCGTGATCGGCATCATCAGCTTTATCCTGGGATTGTTCGCGATGAACGTTCTGCCGGTCGATTACACCGGACTGGCATTGATGCTGACCGGCATCGCGCTGATGATCGGCGAGGCCTTTGCACCGGCGTTTGGCGCGCTGGGGATCGGGGGCGCGATTTCCTTCGCGGTCGGGGCGACGATGCTCATCGATAGTGTGGATCCGAATTTCGGGATAGACCCGTGGCTCATCGGGGCCACGACGGTCACCAGCCTTGGCTTCCTGTCCGTGCTGGTCGCGGTCACCCTGCGCGCGCAGCGCAGCCCCTCGATGACGGGCCAGGAAGAACTGATGCAAACCCCCGCGCAGGTGCTGGTCTGGAGCCAGGGCCACGGCGAAGTGCGCATCACCGGCGAAATCTGGAAGGCGACGGCCGCGTCGCCCGAATTCATCATCAACCCGGGCGATATGGTGAAGGTGGTCGAAATCGACGGCCTGCGCCTGATCGTCCGTCCCGTATAACGCATACCTGACAACCAGCATTATCACTTAACCATCGAAAGGATTTCACACATGGGCGGCATCGGATTTGTCGGCTTTTTCTTCGTCATGGCTCTCATCTTCCTCGGCTATGCCGTACGGATTTTGAAGGAATATGAACGCGGCGTCGTCTATACGCTTGGCCGCTATTCGGGCGTCAAGGGCCCCGGCCTGATCCTGCTGATCCCGATCGTGCAGACCATGACCCGCATCGACCTGCGCGTGCGCACCATCGACGTGCCCAGCCAGGACATCATCACCAAGGACAACATTTCGGTGAAGGTGAACGCGGTCATTTACTACCGCGTCATCGCGCCGGAAAAATCGATCAACAACGTCGCCGATTTCATGCGCGCGACGTCGGAACTGTCGCAGACCACCCTGCGCGAAGTGCTGGGCAAGCATGAACTCGACGACCTGCTGACGGCGCGCGACAAGCTTTCCGCCGATATCCGCGAGCTGCTGGACGGCCAGACCGACCAGTGGGGCATCAAGGTGCAGAACGTCGCGCTGAAGCATATCGACCTTGCCGAAAGCATGATCCGCGCCATCGGCCGCCAGGCGGAGGCGGAACGCGAGCGCCGCGCCAAAATCATCTCCGCCGAAGGGGAATTGCAGGCCGCCGACAAGCTGGTGGAAGCAGCGACCAAGCTCGGCTCCTCGGGCGCGATGCAGCTGCGCTATCTCTCGGCCTTCCAGGATATCGCCAATGACCGCAGCAGCACGATCATCCTGCCGCTGCCGATGGAGTTCCTGAAAAAAATCACCTGATGAAAGTCGAAAGCCTTCATATCTATCCCGTCAAGGGATGCAGGGCCGTTGATGTGACCGAGGCCGCGTTAGAGCGACGCGGCCTCGCGCATGACCGGCGCTGGATGATCGTCGACGAAAACCATAAATTCGTCACGCAGCGCGAAGTGCCGGCGATGGCCGCCATCGAAACCGCGATTGCGGGCGATATGCTGGCGCTGGGCCTCAACGGTTCCGCCATCGGCGTCGATTTCCCCTCTACGCACGCCCCCAGGCACACCGTCACCATCTGGAAGCAGCAGGTGGAGGCGTATTCGGCGGGCGCATCCGCCGATAAATGGATTTCGCAGGCGCTCGGCTTTCGCGCGCATCTGGTCTGGCAGGGCGGCTTGCCGCGCAATATCGCGTCGGCGCAGGCGAGCCCCGACACGCCCACCAGCTTCGCCGATGATTTTCCCGTGCTGGTGGCGCTGGCTGAATCGCTGGCCGACCTGAACACACGCATGCCCTATCCGCTGCCCATGAACCGCTTCCGCCCTAACATCGTGGTGTCGGGCGCGCCCGCATGGAGCGAGGATACATGGCGCAAAATCAGCATCCGCGGCACCGTGATCGACCTGCCCAAACCCTGCCTGCGCTGCGTCGTGACCGCAACCGACCAGCAGCAAGGCATACGCGGAGACGACAACGAACCCCTCAAAACGCTCAAGACATTCCGCCTGATGCGCGAACCCGGCATGACCGGCGTGGTGTTCGGCCAGAACGGCATCCCGGAATCGACCGGCGTGGTGCATCTGGGCGATACGGTCGACATTGCCGAATCCCAACCCGCTCCCGCCTTCGCGAAGCTTGGATAAACGCCTGTTTTCATTCACATAAATTAAGCTTGAAGACAGCACCCCTTTAAGGGTACTCTGCCCCACTGTATCGCTCGCGGAGAGGTGGCCGAGCGGTTGAAGGCGCTCGCCTGGAAAGCGGGTAAACTGTAACAGGTTTCGTGAGTTCGAATCTCATCCTCTCCGCCATTCAGTCATGGGTTTGCCCCATGCTGAGAGACATCGCGCACAAATGCGCATGTGTAGCGCACATTCTCAAACCCCATCTTTTTGCCCCCCCTTGAGAATCCCCAATTCTGCGAGAAAAGCCACGCATTCTCATTGAGGTTGTTTTCGAGTGTGGCAAATTTCAAAGGATTGCCGTAGAGGCCAGAGCAACAGTATTATACTGCGTTGTGCTTTTATTATCCTTTCATGAACACTTTTGTTTACTCATATGATCAACACTCAAGGCCTTTCACAACAAGAAGCTTCTACCCGGTTAAATACCGATGGCCCGAACGAGCTGCCGCGCGAAGGCCACCGGACGCCATGGAAGATTATCCGGAGCGTTATCAGCGAACCGATGTTTGCCCTGCTTTTGGCCGCAGGCTCCATCTATCTGGTTTTAGGCGACATACAGGAGTCGCTTGTACTTGTCGGATTTGTGACGCTTTCCGTTGGCATTACCGTTATACAGGAATTCCGCAGCGAGCGTGTACTCGACGCCTTACGCGATATGACCAGCCCCCGCGCCCTAGTGATACGTGACGGACAGCCAAAGCGCATTGCCGGTCGTGATGTCGTACGCGGAGATCTGCTCATCGTGAATGAAGGCGACCGCGTTCCGGCGGATGCTTTCGTAATCTCAGGCGATGCCTTGCAGGCGGATGAATCTCTATTGACCGGAGAATCTTTGGCCGTACGCAAGCATCCTGCGCAGGAGCTCCCAGATATTTTTCCTGCGCCAGGCGGCGAGGATTTACCCTACATTTACGCAGGAACACTGATTGTACGCGGCGGTGGGCGCGCTATCGTCTGCGCCACAGGCCTGCACAGCGAAATTGGGAAAATAGGCCAAGCGCTTGCATCGATTGAAATGGAACAGCCACGCCTCAGAATGCAGACGGGACGCATTGTGCGCTTGTTTGCCATAGGCGCTCTTTTATTCAGTGCTGGCTTGGCCTTGCTCAATGGATTCCTGCATGGCAACTGGTTGTCCGCCATTCTGGGTGGGATTGCACTGGGCATGTCGCTTCTACCCGAAGAGTTTCCGCTAGTGCTAACGGTATTCATGGTCATGGGCGCATGGCGCATATCGAAAGCAAGAGTTTTGACGCGCAAAGCTGCAGCCATAGAAACTCTGGGCTCTGCCACCGTGCTCTGCACCGATAAAACCGGCACACTCACGCAGAATAGAATGTCTATTGTGGAACTTTGCCAGAATAGTCCGGATGTCGTAGAAATCGGAGCGCTCGCAAGCCAAAAAGAAAGTCACGATCCGGTTGACCTGGCTTTCCTGACAGCGGCGCAAATGCAGAGCCCCCCCGAAAAACTCCGCCACTATGGCCTGACACCAGACTTTCTGGCCATGACGAATATTTATTCGGAGAACGCGAAATATTTTGCAGCCAGCAAGGGCGCGCCGGAAACGATCATGCAGCTTTGCCGGATGAACGAGCAACAGGCATCAGATATTCGCGCCGCTATGGAAGATATGGCTACACGCGGCATGCGCGTGCTCGCTGTTGCAAGAGCTGATAATATTACAGCGCCTTTCCCTGATAATCCCACAGATCTTTCTTTTCAGTTCTCCGGTCTGGTCGGACTTGCCGACCCACTGCGCGAAACCGTTCCGGATGCTGTGAAAGAAGCGCAAAACGCGGGCATCAAAGTTATCATGATTACCGGCGATTACCCGGCAACAGCGAAATCTATAGCCGCACAAGCTGGTATTACCGCAGAAAAAGTGATGACAGGTACTGATCTCGATAAGATTACGGACGAAGA
>JADYYV010000262.1 GCA_020853455.1 Alphaproteobacteria bacterium
AACTATTTCTATCCCGACCTGCCGCAGGGTTACCAGATTTCGCAGTACCAGCAGCCCATCGTGGGCAATGGCGAGATTGAAATCGATTTGGCCGACGGCACGGTGAAAAAAATCGGCATTGAACGCCTGCATCTGGAACAGGATGCCGGTAAATCGCTGCACGACCAGCACCCGCAGAAAAGCTATGTCGATTTGAACCGCAGCGGCAACCCGCTGATGGAGATTGTGTCGAAGCCCGATATGCGCAGCCCCGAAGAAGCAGGTGCCTATGTGACGAAACTGCGCGCCATCGTGCGCTATCTTGGCACATGTGATGGTAATATGGACGAAGGCTCAATGCGCTGCGACGTGAACGTATCCGTGCGCAAATTCGGCGCGGAACTGGGCACGCGCTGCGAGATCAAGAACGTCAACTCCGTCCGTTTCGTGCAGCAGGCGATCGAATACGAGGCACGCCGCCAGATCGAAGTGATCGAAAGCGGCGGCAAGATCGTGCAGGAAACGCGCCTGTTTGACACCACACAAGGCACGACCCGCTCCATGCGCTCCAAGGAAGACGCGCATGACTACCGCTATTTCCCCGATCCCGACCTGCTGCCGCTCACCGTCGCGAACGACATGATCGAGGATATCCGCAAAACGATGCCCGAATTGCCGGATGCGAAAAAACACCGCTTCATGAAAACCCTCGGCCTTTCCGCGCAGGATGCCAGCGTGCTGGTGCAGGAACGCGAACGCGCCGAATTCTTTGAAAAGGCGGCCGAAAGGCATGACGCGAAACTGGTCGCCAACTGGCTCTCCACCGAATTGCTGGGCGCGCTCAACAAGGCGGAACTGGAACTGCGCCAGAGCCCGATCAAGCCGGCACAGCTGGGCGCGCTGGTCGGCCTGATTTCCGACAACACCATCTCGGGTCGCATCGCCAAGGAAGTGTTCGCGGAAATGTTCACGAGCGGCAAAGACGCATCCGTGATCGTCGATGAAAAAGGGCTGAAACAGGTGACCGACACCGGCGCGATTGAAAAAATCGTGGCCGAAGTGATCGCCGAAAACCCCGACAAGGTCGCGGAATACAAGGGCGGCAAGGACAAGCTGTTCGGATTTTTCGTCGGCAACGTGCTGAAAAAATCGGGCGGCAAGGCCAATCCCGGCATCGTCAACGATCTTCTGAAGAAAAAGCTGGAGGAATAAATGACCATCGTCACCGGCCCCGCGCAAGGCGCGCTGACCGAGCTGAAAATCTCGCAGGAAGGCGCGAAACGCTTCCTCGTGGGCTTGAGCTGGGACCCGCCCGAACTGCCGGGGGTAAAGGTGAAGCTGGCCGACGGGCCCGACGACAACGCCGTGTCGCGCGTGGCGCATACGCTCTACGCCCCGTTCGAATTCCTGCGCGTGTTTTTCCTGTCTTTTGCGAACCTCATCACCTTCGACATGTTCGCCAAGCGCCTGCGCAAGGGCGAGGACAAGGCGGGGCGCGACAAGACGTCGGATGCCTATGACCTCGACCTGTGCTGCTATATCTTCGACGCCGATTTCCTGCTGAAGGCGGTGGTGGAAACCGAAAACGACGCGCTGTTCGATCCGTCGCGCAAGGTCTATCACACCGGCGAAGACCAGGGCGGCATGGGCGGCGGCGACGACGAGGTCGTGTATGTCGAAACGACCGGCCTGCCCCATGAATACGCGCACCTGTTTTTCGTCGTGAAATCCGACAGCAAATACGACCTGTCGCAGTTCATCAACCCCTCCGTGCGCCTGGCCGATTCCAAGACGGGCGACAACAACCTGCAGAACAAAATCGCGGGCCCCGGCAAATACAACTATGTGTTCTGCCGCGTCAGCCGCGCGGGCACGGGCTGGCAGGTGCAGAATATCGACACCTGCGTCGACGAAGACATCGAATGGGCGCTGGTGCTGCCCAATCTGGGGCGTGCGTAGGCATGTCCGGCGAGGCGTTGAAAAAACATTCCGATACCGACGCCGCGCATTCGCATTTCGCGGGCAAGGGGCCCGCGCATCCGCTGGTGATCGCGCCCGAAGGCGACCGCCGTTTTCTGGTGGGGCTCAGCTGGGGGCCGACGCAGTTCCGCAAACTGCGCGTGCATGTGCCGCAGCTGAAGGATGCCGATGGCCGCTATGACGTATTCTATTTCTTCAAGCTGCCGTTTCACCTGTTCCGCATCGTCGTCTTGTCGCTGATCCGCCTTTGCGCGCCCGACCTGTATCGCCGCGGCGTGGCCGACGGCCGCGCGGTCGAGGATGCGGGGCGCTACGATCTCGACCTGTCCTGCTATGTGTTCGACGCCGCCATGAACCTGAAATGCGTGATCGGGCCGGAAGAGGGCAATTATTCCGACGCGTCGAAAAAAGTCTATCATAGCGGCGACCAGATCCACGGGTCGGCGGGCGCCGGCGACGATGAACAGGCCTTCGTGGAAACCAAAAACCTGCCCGACGATTACGCGCATTTCTTTTTCGTCGTCGAAACCGACGGGCGTTACAGCCTGAACGAAACGCCCAACGCGTCGGTGCGCCTTGCCTGCAGCCGCACGAACAAGAACGCGCTGCAAAAACAGATCGCGCCGCCCGAAGGCGGCCACGCGCATGGCTATGTGTTCTGCCACGTGTTTCGCGACGGCGACGGTTTCGCCTATCGCGACATCAGCGAATTCGCCGAATTCAGCGCGGGCTGGGTCAAGACGCTCAAGCAGATTTCGTTGCGCGCATGATGTCGAAAACCGGTCCGACATCCGCGCCCTGTACGCTCGACCGCCGCGCGGTTTTCGACGCCGCTACGGCGCGTTACCCGAAGCGCGGCTTTGGCTATGGCCTGCCGGCAAAAGACAGAAAGATGGCAGCATGACCAAGCTTGTCGTATTTGACGTGGACGGCACTTTCCTCGACAGCTATGGCCTGTTCGAACGCGTGATCCGCGAATACAGTTTCGAAAACAACCTGCCCGAGCCGCATTACGAAGCGATCCGCCACGGCTATTCCGACCCGCATAACCACGATTTCAAATGGGGCGTGGACAAGGAAGAACAGGCGCGGCATCTGGTGAACACTTTCGTGCGCATGGATGAATGGTCGATGCTGGGCCATGCCGACAAAACGCCGCTGCTGTTCGACGGCGTGGTGGAGGCGATGACGCACCTGAAAGACCTCGGTCATACGCTGGCGATCGTCACGTCGAAGGGCGAGGCGCCGCTGCTGCATTTGCTCGACCATTACAGGCTGAACAAGCATTTCAGCGCCTACCGGACCTGGGACGACATCAAGCGCAGGAGCGAAAAGGAAAAGCCCGAACCCGACATGCTGCTCTCCGTCATGCGCGACCTGAAATTCCATCCCGATGAAACGGTAATGGTGGGCGACACGACGATGGACGTAAAAATGGGCCGCGCGTCAAAGGCGCATACGATCGGCGTCGCCTGGGGCATGCATCCCGTCCAGCATCTGGTCGACGCCGGCGCGCATCACATCGCCGACACGCATTTCGACCGCGTGGTTCATACTGTGAACAAGATTTTTAAATAAATTACCGCCCGTGCTGCGACTGGTACACGCGGGGCGCGGGGGCTTCGGCGACGTGTTCGACGAATGGCAGGGCGCGGATTTTTTCGATGACGGTGCCGGTGCATTCGATGACGGTTTTCGTCTCGCTCTCCACGACCGAGCTTTCGCCCGTGCCGTCCAGCAGGTTTTCGTTGGAGAGGTGGTTCAGCAATTGCTTGTGGCAGTCACGCGCATAGCGCATGACGTGGTGGACGCTGAGGCTTTTTCCGGGGGTGCCGGTGGCTTCGCCGCTGGCAGGGGGAACGTAAGTGACTTCAAAAATTTTACGCAAATCCGGAAACTGGCTCAACGAAATCTCCAATAGTTGTTAACGGGAAGGTTTGCGCCCGGTCTTTTTGGACGCTGGCGCGGCTTTGCCGCCCTCCGGCTTTTCGACATACTGCACACCCTCGACCTTTTTCACCTTGGCGGCGAATTTTTCGGGGGCGTTCATGAAGAAAATGCCGACCTTGTTCAATGACCCGTCATCCAGCTTGATGCGGATGCTGCGGTCGTATCCTTCGTCACGCGCCAGCTCGCGGATGCGGGCGACGGTGTCGGTGATGTCTTGCGTGAAATCGGATTTCCGCGAATATTTCGGGCGCACGCTGACCGTATACAGGTAGCTTTTCGCCTTGTCGTTGAAATCCTTCTTCGCGGCCATCAGAATCCTCCGGCCTTGCGGAAGGGCGGGGCCTTCGGCTTGTTCTGGTTGGTGGCCGAGATTTCCTCGACATTGTTCAGGAAGGGGGCGGTGCGCAGTTTCGCGGCGACCGCTTCGCTGCACCAGATGTTCAACCCGCCATCGGCGGGGCTGGTGATCGCGCGGACTTCGGATTCAACGCCTTCGGATTTGATGAAGGCGCGCAGTGATGTCAGCGCGGATTTACGGGCATCGTCCATCTGGT
>JADYYV010000263.1 GCA_020853455.1 Alphaproteobacteria bacterium
GGCTGCGCAATTCATGACCCAGCTGCGCGAAGCGGCAAAGCATATCCCGCCCGTGACGGGCGCCGGTTATGTGGACGTGTTGCAGGGGTTGATGCGCGATGTCAGCTTCCAGCCCGCGATGTCGCCGCACCCCGCGCTTCGCATCGTCACGCCCGAACAGGCGAAGCTGGTCAAGGCCGATATCGTCATCATGGGCGGGCTGAACGACGAAAGCTGGCCCGCGCGCCCCGATGTCAACCCGTGGCTGTCGCCCGATATGGTGAAGGCGATGGGCCTGCCGCCCGCCGAGGAATCCATCGGGCGGAGCGCGCACCAGTTCACGCAGATGATCGCCAGCCCCGATGTGCTGCTGTCGCGCTCCATGCGCTCCGGCGACGCGCCCACCGTATCCTCGCCGTTCCTGACGCGGCTGATGATGGTGCTGAAGGGCGCGGGGCTGAAGGATGAATTGAACGGCAAAAACCAGCTGCTGGAAATCAACCAGGCGATGCACACGCCGCCCGATGTGACGCCGATCGCGCCGCCCGCGCCCACGCCGCCCGTTTCGGCGCGCCCGAAAAAATTGCCGGTGACGGCGGTTGAATCGCTGATGCGCGACCCCTACACCGTCTATGCGAAATACATTTTAAAAATCCGCCCGCGCGACCCGCTGGATGCGAACCCCAGCGTTTCCGAACGCGGCACCTTCACGCATGACGCGCTCGACGCGTTCATGAAGAAATTCCCGGATAAACTGCCCGACAACGCCTATGACGAATTGATCAAGATGGGCGAAGAAGCGTTCAAGACGCGCATGAACAACCCCTATGTGCAATCCTTCTGGATGCCGCGTTTCCAGCGGATCGCGAAATGGTTCGTCAAGTTCGAGGCGGAGCGCCGCGAGATGACGAAAAACCTCGGCACCGAAGTGCAGGGCAGGCTGAACATCGATATGGGCGACGGCGAAATCTTCACCCTGACCGCCATCGCCGACCGCGTCGACCGGAACGAGGACGGGCAGGCGGTGATTATCGATTACAAAACCGGCGGTATCCCGACCCAGAAAAACGTCGCGCTTGGCATGTCGCCCCAGTTAACCCTGGAAGCGCTGATCGCCTATTCCGGCGGGTTTGAAGGCATCGATGCGACCGAAGTGGGCGACCTGCAATACTGGAAGCTTTCGGGCGGCCGTCCCGCCGCCGATGTGACGATCGTGCGCGGTGATGTGAAACAGCTGATGGACGAAGCCGAAAAAGGCGTCGGCGATTTGGTGAAGGCCTTCAACAAAAAAGAAACGCCGTATCTGGCGACCCCGCGCCCCGAATTCGCGCCGCGCTATAACAATTACGAACACCTGTCGCGCGTGGGCGAATGGTCGACCGTGAAACAACAGGGCGCGCAGAAAAACACCAAGAAAACCACCACGCGCCGCAGCCCCGCCGCCGGCAAGGGAGGCAAGTGATGGCAACCCCCGACAAACAGTCTCCCCAGTCAAAAAAAGATGCCGACCGCCGCCGCCCCGACCCGAATGTGGTGCAGCGTCAGGCATCCGACCCCACGGCCAGCGTCTGGGTTTCCGCCTCCGCCGGCACCGGCAAGACGAAGGTTTTGACCGACCGCACGCTCCGCCTGATGCTGAACGGCGCGAAGCCCGACCAGATTCTGGCGATCACTTTCACGCGCGCGGCGGCATCGGTGATGACCAACCGTATCCGCGACGAACTCAGCAACTGGGCGACCTGCGACGAAGACACGCTGGTCGAAAAACTGACCAAGCTGACAGGGCGCAAGCCCGAGGAAGCGCAAGTCACGCGCGCGCGCCAGATGTTCGCCGAATTCCTCGATGCCTATGGCGGCATGCGCATTCAAACGATTCACTCTTTCTCGCAATCGCTCTTGCGCCGCTTCCCCATCGAATCCGGTATCCCGCCCTATTTCGACGTGATGGATGAACAGACGTCGAGCGAGATGCTGCGCGAGGCGCAGGCCGACGTTTTGCGCCAGATCCAGCGCGACCCCAATACGCCGCTCGCCCGCGCCGTCAACCTGATTACGCCCGAAGTGTCCGAAGATGATTTCTCCGCGCTGGTGGGCGAACTCACCTATCGCCGCGGCCAATTGTATTCGACGCTGGAAAAACACGGCGGCATCGAGGAAACGATCGACGCGGTCTATACGCATCTGAAAGCGCCCAAGGGTCTTGATACCGGCATCATGATGCAGCAGCTCAACTCCGGCCTCGGGTTGAACGGCAATGCGCCCGATATCAAGGCGCTGAAGGAAGCGGCGGATATTCTGGCGGGCGGCACGGCGGGCGATCTTGAAAAAGCCAAGATGATCAAGGCGTGGATTCTGCACCCCGAACAGCGCAATGAATTATTCTATGATTACGTCAGCGTTTTCCTGACCAAGGAAAAAGAAATGCGCAAGCGCCTGACGACCAAGGGCACATCCGCCGCGCAGGACGCGCTGGAGCGCGAGGCCGGGCGCCTGATGCAGGGCATCGAGGCGATTGCGACCATGAACGTCGCGCGCGGCACGGAATCCATCCTGCGCCTGACCGGCGCGATTCTGGAGAAATACACCGAGAAAAAACGCAGCCTCAACCTGCTCGATTACGACGATCTGGTGCATCACGCGAACCAGATGATGAATAAAACCGACGCGGCGGGCTGGGTGTTGCAAAAACTGCCCGGCAATATCAAGCATATCCTGGTCGATGAAGCGCAGGACACCAACCCCGACCAGTGGAATCTGGTGACATCGATCGCGCGCGAATTCTTCACCAATCCCGCGCGCACGCAATCGAAAGACAACACCATTTTCGTGGTCGGCGACGAAAAACAGTCGATCTTCAGCTTCCAGCGGGCGGAGCCGAAAGAATTCGCGACGAACAAGAAAATTTTCGCCGATCTGGTAAAGCAATCCGGCGGCAAATGGCGCGAAGTGGATATGGAGATTGCGTTCCGGTCATCGCCCGCCGTCACACAGGCGGTCGATGCCGTGTTCGCGAACCCCGAAGCATCGGATGGTCTGTTCTTCAAGGGCGACGCGGAAGAAAAACAAGTCCACCACACGCCGTTCCGCAAGGGGCAGGCGGGCGTGGTGGAGGTGCATCCCATTTTGCGCCCGACCGAACAGGAACCGGCCAAGCCGTGGTCGCTGCCGCTGCAGATGGAACCGGGCAACGATACTTCGGCGCAGATGGCGGATAAGATCGCCGACCAGATCAAGGGCTGGCTGGATAGCGGCGAAGAACTTGAATCGCGCAAACGCCCGATCAACCCCGCCGATATTCTCATTCTCGTCCGCCGCCGTTCGGGTTTTGTCGATGAAATGGTGCGCGCGCTGAAAAAGCGCGATATTCCGGTGGCGGGTGCCGACCGCATGAGCTTGCGTGAACAGATCGCGGTGATGGACTTGGTCGCGCTTGGCGAAGTGCTGCTGTTCCCGAAAGACGATTACAAACTGGCGGCGCTGCTGAAATCGCCGCTGCTGGGGCTCAACGACCAGCAGCTGGAAGACCTTGCCATCAACCGCCCCGGCACGCTGTGGGAGGCGCTTGAGAAACGCAGCAAAGGCCGCGACGCGGCGGCGAAGCCCTATCGCGAGGCGTTTGAATATCTCTCCGGTTTGCAGGGCAAGCTGAACAGCGAACGCCCGTATGAATTCTATTCCTCCATCCTCATGAACCCCGCGCCCGGCAATGCGAAATCCGGCCTGAACGCGATGTTCGGACGTTTGGGTTTCGAGGCGGAAGACCCGCTGGTGGAATTCCTGAACGCGGTGGAACGCTACGAAAAAATCCACACGCCGTCATTGCAGGGATTTTTGGCGTGGCTCGATGCCGGCGAGGCGGAGGTGAAGCGCGAAATCAACCTCAACCCCGAATCCCCGCGCGTGCATATCATGACCGTGCATGGCGCAAAGGGGCTGGAATCGCCGATCGTCATCATGCCCGATACGACGGGCCTGCCCGAAGACAACAACCGTGCGCGCCCGCGCTTCCTGTGGCCGGATGACGAACGCGACGTGCCGCTCTGGGTGCCCAGATCAGACCTTGAAAGCAAAAATTTCGCGCATGAACGCGCCAAGGCCGAACTGGAACGCGACCGCGAATTCCGCCGGTTGATGTATGTCGCCATGACGCGCGCCGCCGACCGTTTGTATGTCTACGGCCACCAGAATTCCGAACGCGATTCAGAAAAAAGCTGGTATTCGCTGATCCGCAAAGGCATCGCGCAGAACCTGAAAGACGATGTGCAGGTCATCAAGCCGCCGCAACAATTGGTTACTGGGCCTGCCGCGAACGATAACAAATCGGTTGCGCCGGAATTTGATAAGGCTGCTGCGCCCGTGCCTGCTGCCGTCGATGGCGAACCCGTGCCGGATACCGGCGAGACGATCTTGCGCTTCGGCGTGAAGCAGACGGCGAAGCCGCAGCCGGACGGCCTGAAACCGCTGGGCAAGGCAAAACCCGTCGGCATTCCCATCTGGGCGCGCCATGCGCCGAAAACGGCGGATGCGCCGGTCAAAAAATTCCGCCCGTCGGAATACAAGGCCAGCAACGACGATTATGCAGCGCCCTCGCCGCTGGAGGCGGAGCGCGAAACCTATCACCGCCGCCTTGGCACCGTGGTGCATGAACTGTTCGAATTCCTGCCAGCATTGCCGGCGGAAGAACGCGATGCCGCCGCGCGCAAATACCTCGGCAAGCCCGTGCATGGCCTGACGCCGAAGGATCAGGACGCCGCCGCGAAAGAAGTCATGAAGATTTTGAACGACCCCGAATTCGGCGCGCTGTTCGGCCCCAATTCGCGCGCCGAAGTCTCGCTGACCGGCTTGTTCGACAAGGACGGCCAGAAACAGATGATGTCCGGCCAGATCGACCGTTTGGTGGTGGATGACAAACAAGTCATCGTGATCGATTTCAAGAACAGCGTAAAGCCGCCGAAGAACGCGGGCGACGTATCGGAAAAATACGTGATGCAGATGGCGGCCTACCGCCTGGCGCTGCAACAAATCTACCCCGACCGCGAAATCAAGGCCGCACTGCTCTACACCCGCAGCGCAAAACTCGTGCCGCTCGACGCCAAAACCCTCGACGGCGCACTTGATAAAATGGGCCTGAAGCCGTACAAGAAGCCGGATATCAAAGGGCCGAAGCCCTAACCATCCGCCGGAGAATAATCATGTCAGAAAAACTCGGTTTCGTCGGCCTTGGCATCATGGGCCTGCCGATGGCGTTGAACCTGCGGCGCGCAGGGTTTGATGTTGCGGTTTATAACCGCACCACGGCGCGGGGCGATGCCTTGAAAGCCGAAGGCGCGAAGGTCTGCGCAACGCCCAAAGAAGTCGCCGAAAACGCCGATATCATTTTCACCTGCGTATCGGATACGCCGGATGTGGAACATGTGATTTTCGGCGCAAGCGGGATTATTGAAGGCGCGAAGGCGGGTTCGGTCGTTGTCGATATGTCCACGATATCGCCGGATGCAACGCGCGACTTCGCCAAAAAACTCGCGGCAAAGAATATCGCCATGCTGGATGCGCCGGTATCGGGTGGCGAAACGGGCGCGATTGCCGGCACGCTGTCGGTCATGTGCGGCGGCAAGCCGGATGTGTTTGCGCGCGTGAAGCCGTATTTTGAAAAGATGGGCAAGAATATCGTGCATGTGGGCGATAACGGTGCGGGGCAGGTGGCGAAGGCCTGCAACCAGATCGTGATCGCGGTCAGCATCGAAGCGGTGGCGGAGGCCATGCTGCTCGCCGAAAAATGCGGCGTCGACGGCGCGAAGGTGCGCGAAGCGCTGCTCGGCGGTTTTGCGGCATCGAAGGTTTTGGACATTCACGGCAACCGCATGCTGACCAACAACTACGCCCCCGGCTTCAAGGCGCATCTGCACCGCAAGGATATGGGCATCGTGATGGACACAGCGGCGAAAGCCGGCGTCGCCCTCCCCGCCGCGACGCTCGCGACCCTCAATCTCGACGCCGTCATCAAGAACGGCGATGGCGAGTTGGATTCATCGGCGATCTATAAAGTTCTGAAGAAGAATTAAAGCAATGAGTAATATCTCTATCAGTCAAATTGAGTCTGAGAAGTATCCGATACAAACTAACTCTATTGACGAGTCTGATTTAAAAAATTTCATAAATAATCATTTCGCCAATCTGAATCTAGAGTCACTGAAAGCCGGCCCAAATGAAAAAAAATCCTTTGAAATTTTAATCAGGGGAGATTTACCTGTTAATTTCAGTCTAAGACAATTTTATGTTCATTTTACAAATTTTATTTCTGGGCTGGCCCAACGTGAAAGGGATTTTGAGGTTAAATTTCAAGATGGAAACATCGGCTTTTTTCATCTTGATGGCGGTGCGTTTAAAAAAATTTCCTTTAGCAATTGTGTTATTAGAAAATTGGAATCTTCCTATCATATTCCAATTTCAATTGGTAACGGCTCTGTCCTTGAAGAGTTAAGAATTAATTCAGCGCCTGGCCAAGTCAATCTTTCCGACTGCCAGATCAAAAACATTCGCAAGCATACGGACAAAATAGATTATAAATCTCCCTTTAAGTGTTTTAATGTTGCTTTTGGCGAGGCACGGGGAGAAGTCGACTTCTCATCAGTGCATTTTGATAATGAATTGATTTTTGAGAAGTGTCTCTTTAAAAGGGCCCCGCTATTTTCAGGCACACTCATTAGCTTTGAAACTCTTTTTAAAGATTGTAAATTTGCAGATGTAGAAAATCGTGATTCCGTTGAGCGATGGAGTACGTTAAAACATCTCCTGCAGGAGAAAAACTTTGACGCACAGGCGCAAGAGTTTCACGCGGCAGAAGTTGAGTCCAAGAGAAAGAGAATAAAATTTTTTAGCAGAAGTTGTTGGGAGAAGGTCAGTTCGATCGTTTTATTTTTAATAAGCGATTACGGTCGAAACTCTCTTCTTAGCCCTGTTTGGCTGTTTATCTTAGGCACTCTCTGTAGTTGCCTGTATTATTACTTGGGGGTAGCGCAGTGCAATATGGCGTCCCTTGATGATGGCGCATTATGGCTTCAGGCGGTATGTCGTTGCGACGGTGATTTGTACAAATCTGTAATTTATTCAGGACTCCAATCTTTGGGTCCTTTAGGGATTATCTATTCTGATACAGCTTTTGGCCCCGCGACAGTGGGCCATAAACTAATATCTTTTATCCATTTTTTATTGGCTTCGATTATATGGTTTATCTGGATATTCCAAACGCGCGCAAAGTTTAAGCTATAAATTTTACCGCGTCCGCACCAGCGTCACGCCCAGCGTATTCACGCCTTTCATATGGCCTTTGACGGGCGAGAACGGTTTGGTTTTTTCAATCGTCACTTCGGCGGCAACCACGCGCTTGTCCTTGAAAATACGGTCGAGGATTTCATCGCCGAAGGTTTCGAGCAGGTCCCAGTGCTGCACGGCCGCCACTTCCTTCACAATCGTCACGGCGTCGCCGTAAGAGATAATATCCTTGATCGTTTCGATCTTGCCCTTGCGGCGCGTGCGCTTGAACGTGATGTCGACATTCACGATCAGGTGCTGCGGGGCTTTTCTCTCGACGGGAAAAATCCCGACACGGGCCATGATCTCGAGGTCGCGGGCGAAGATGGTGCAGCTGTCAGCCATTGTTTTTTTCCTTTTGCATGATGTCGAGCGCGGCTTGGAGGATATAGGCGGCGGCCATGCGGTCGACGTTTTGTTTTTTCTGTTTGTGGCTCAGGCCATGTTCGTCCATGAAATCCTCCGCCGCAAAGGTCGTCAGGCGTTCGTCCATGAAGGCGATCAGGGGGTCAAAGCCCAGATCAGCTTTGGCGCGGATCAGGTTGCCCGCAAAGCTGCGCACAGATTCCGACCGCTTGTTTTCCGCGCCAGCCATATTTATGGGAAGGCCGATCACGAACCCGCCCACATTATATTCGCGGCAAAGGGGGGCGAGCGCCTTCACATTTTCCGTAAATTTACCGCTATCCAGCGTCTTGTGCGGGGTTGCGATGGTCAGATCAGGGTTGGAAAGGGCAAGCCCCAGCATTTTCGGGCTGTGATCCATGCCGAGCAGCCGCGATTTGGGCGGCAGCAGGAGTCTCAGTTCTTTAATTGATACAAGGGGCATGCTAATTTCTTTAACGATATTATTTAAATAAGGAACGGTGTGATGTCTATCGATAAAAACACGGTCACCAAAATCGCGCGTCTGGCGCGGATCAAGGTGACCGAGGACGAAAAAGAAGTCCTGACCAAGGAACTCTCCAGCATTCTGACGATGATCGCGGAACTCGACAAGGTCAATACCGACGGTGTTGAACCGCTGACCTCTGTCGTGCAGATGCAGCTGTTCGAACGCGAAGACGTGGTGACCGACGGCGCGATGCAGGAAAAAATCCTGATCAACGCGCCCGAACAGGCCGCCGGATTTTTCGTCGTCCCGAAAGTGGTGGAGTAATCACAATGACAAACCTGACCAACCACACGATTGCATCGGCGCTTGCGGGCCTGCGCAAAAAAGAATTCACGGCGGTCGAGCTGGTGGACGCGCATATCAAGGCATCCGAAGCCGCGCGCCATCTGAACTGCTACATCACCGAAACCTTCGACGCCGCGCGCGAACAGGCCAAGGCATCGGATGAACGCTATGCCAAGGGCACGGCGCTGCCGCTCGACGGCATTCCGATTGCGATGAAGGATTTGTTCTGCACCGAAGGCGTGCAGACCACGGCTGCAAGCCGTATTCTCGAGGGCTTCAAGCCCCCCTATGACTCGACCGTTTCCGGCAACCTGAAAAAAGACGGCACCGTCACGCTCGGCAAGGCGAACCTTGACGAATTCGCGATGGGATCATCGAACACCACATCCGGCTATGGCAACGTCATCAACCCGTGGAAACGCAAGGGCGACAACAAAGACCTCGTCCCCGGCGGATCATCGGGCGGTTCTGCGGCGGCGGTTTCCGCGCGCATCGCCATGGGCGCGACCGGCACCGATACCGGCGGGTCGATCCGCCAGCCGGCGGCGTTCTGCGGCATTGCGGGCATTAAACCCACATACGGCCGCTGCTCCCGCTTCGGCATCGTGGCCTTCGCTTCGTCTTTGGATCAGGCGGGCCCGTTTGCGCGCAATACCGAAGACTGCGCGCTGCTGCTGAAATCGATGGCGGGCTGGGACCCGAAAGATTCCACATCGGTCAACCGCCCCGTGCCGGATTACACGGCGCTGCTGAAATCGGGCGTGAAGGGCTTGAAGGTCGGCGTGCCGAAGGAATACCGCATCGACGGCACCAACCCCGAAATCATCGCCATGTGGGATAAAGGCGTCGATATGCTGAAACAGGCGGGCGCGGAAATCGTCAGCGTCTCGCTGCCGCACACCGCCTATGCGCTGCAGACCTATTACGTCATCGCTCCCGCCGAATGCTCGTCCAACCTCGCCCGTTATGACGGCGTGCGTTTCGGCAAGCGCGTGGAAGGCGACAACCTGATCGACACGTATGAAAAAACCCGCGCCGCCGGTTTCGGCAAGGAAGTGCGCCGTCGTATCCTGATCGGCACTTACGTGCTGTCAGCAGGCTATGACGACGCGTATTACAACAAGGCGCGCAAGGTGCGCAAATTGATCTGGCAGGATTTCGTCAACGCGTATCAAAAATGCGATGTGCTGCTGACGCCGACCGCGCCGAC
>JADYYV010000264.1 GCA_020853455.1 Alphaproteobacteria bacterium
ACAAGAACGACTTCCTTGGCGGCGGCGCTGGCGACAACCAGCTGACCGGCGGCGAGGGCGGCGATACCTTCTTGCTGGATGCGCAGGGCATGGCTGTCATCACGGATTTCAACATGGACGCAGGCGACAGCCTCGACCTGAGCGATATCCTGACAGCATTCGATCCGCTGACAGACTCTTTACATAACTTCGTCCATGCAGTGTCGGACGGCGCGGATACCCTGATCCAGGTGGATCCGACCGGCACCGGTTCGGCCTTCACGACCATCGCTGTGCTCGAAGGGGTACATGTGGACCTGAATGCGCTGACCGCACATGGTAATTTGATTGCCTAAATAAAACCAATGTTGTAAGCATAAGGCTGCGGGGATCCCCGCAGCCTTTTTGCTATGTATAAACAAGGGACTAGCCCATGAAAAACTTCGCCAAATTCTGCACCGTTTCCGTGATCGCTCTTATGCTTGCCGCCCCCGCTTATGGCGCGACGCACGGCGAAGACGGCGACCTGACCCTGGTCGATGCGGTGTCGAAAGGCGTGTTGCGCAACCCCGAATACGGCGTCGTTGCCAACAACAAGCTTGCGACCAAGGAAGAACTTGAACAGGCGAAATCGCTCTGGGCGCCTTCGGTCGATGTGCTGGGTGAAAGCGGCTTTGCGCGCAGCAATACGCCCACCACCGGCAGCGACAGCGGCTGGGCAAACCGCGCCTCCCTTTCCATCACGCAGCTGCTGTATGACGGCGACGGCACCAACGCCGAAATCCGCCGCCAGAAGGCGCGCGTCGAATCCGCCGCAAACCGCGTCGGCGAAGTCGCCGAATTCGTCGGCCTGGACATCGTGCAGGCTTATCTTGAAGTCCTGCGCCAGCGCGACCTGCTGGCGATCGCGCGCGCGAACGTCGAAGACCACAACAAAATTCTCGGCACCATCCAGACCGGCGCCGATGCGGGCACCGTGACCGAAGGCGACGTTTCCCAGGCCAATGCGCGCCTTGCGCAGGCAATGTCGGTCGTGTCCTCGACCGAGGAATCGCTGCGCCGCGGCGAAGCGCTGTTCATCCAGAAAGTGGGCGACGCGCCTGCCGACATGGAATTCCCGGTCATCCCCAAGGACAAGCTGCTGCAAAACGTCGATGACAGCGTGCGCGCTGCCGTGACGCAATCCCCGACGCTTGCCGTGTTTGAATCCGACGTCGATGTGGCGAAGGCCGAATTCGAAGGTTCGGGCTCCACCCTGTACCCCCGCGTCGAACTGCAGGCGAACGCTTCCGTCGGCAGCAACGTGAACGGCTTTGACGGCCATACCGACAGCCAGTCGGTGCTGGGCGTCGTGCGCTGGAACCTCTATCGCGGCGGCGCGGATCAGGAACGCCAGCGCGAATTCATGTACCGCCACGCGCAGACCAAGGAACGCCGCGCGCAGGCCGCGCGTCAGGTCGAAAAAGACGTCCGCGACACCTGGGCCGGCATGATCTCGGCCGCTGAACGCGCGCGCCAGTTCCTCGATCAGGCGACCGCCAACGAAAAAGTCGTGAACGTGTATCTCGACCAGTTCAGCCTCGACCGCCGCACGCTGCTCGACGTGCTGGACTCGCAGAACGAACTTTTCGTCTCGCGCTCCAACCATGTGAACTCGCTCTACACCGAAATGTTCGCCGTGTTCCGCGTGCTGGCCCTCGAAGGCCGCCTGCTGGGCTCGATGGGCATTCCGCGTCCCCGCGAGGCGAAGCTCAAGTAACAGATCGTGTCGGACCCCGGCCAGCAATTACCCGCGACCCCTGCAACGCCGGAAACCGACGAGTTGGGAAACGCATGGCCGCTTGAGGCCGCGCGCGTTTCTCTCGACGACCCGCTCATGGAATGTCTTGCCATCATCGCCGCCGAAAACGGGCGGCGCACGACGGCGGCTGCGCTTTCTTCCGGTCTTCCCGTGCATGGCAAGCAGATGGCGTCGCCCGCCGCCTTTGTGCGCGCGGCGGACCGTATCGGCTTCACCGCCCGCATGGTGCGCCGCCCGATCACCGACCTGATCGACCATCCCGGCCTGCCCGCGATCCTTGTCCTGAAGCGCAACCTTGCCGCCATCCTGCGCGGCCGCGTGGGCGACAAATTCGCGGTGCTGTTCCCCGAAACGCCCGATGCGCCGACGCTGCTGACGCTGGACGAGCTGCGCCAGCGGTTTAACGATTACGCCTTCTTCGTGCGCCCGCGCGCGAACCTCGACGCCCGCACCGGCCCGGCCGAAATCGACCCGACGCGGTCGTGGTTCTGGGGCGCACTGTACCGCCACCGCAAGATTTATTACGAAGTCGGCCTTGCCGCCGTGCTGATCAACATCCTGGCGATCGCCAGCCCCTTGTTCACGATGAACGTCTATGACCGCGTCATCCCGAACTCGGCGTTTGAAACGCTGTGGTTTCTGGGCGCGGGCGTGTTCCTTGCCTATCTGTTCGACTTCTTCCTGAAAAACCTGCGCTCGCACTTCGTCGATACGGCGGGGCGCAAGGCGGACAATATTATCTCGTCGCGCATTTTCGAGCAGATGCTGGCGATGAAGATGTCGGCGCGGCCGCCATCGGTCGGCGTACATGCCGCGAACCTGCGCGAATTCGAAACCCTGCGCGATTTCTTCGCCTCCGCCACCATCGTGGCCGTTATCGATTTCCCCTTCATCCTTTTCTTCATCATCCTGATCTGGGTTATCGCAGGGCCCGTCGCCGTCGTGCCCGCCGTGCTGGTGCCGCTGTCGATGGGCGTGGGCGTGCTGTTGCAGGGGCCGCTCGATAAGGTCATCAAGGAAAGCATGAAGGAAGGCTCGTATAAAAGCAGCCTGATCTTTGAAACCCTTTCCGGTCTAGAGACAATCAAGGTGCAGGCGGCCGAAGGCCACATGCAGCGCAAATGGGAAGAACTGACCGAACAATCCTCGCGCACCAGCGTGAAGGCGCGCAGCGTATCCAGCTTCGGCGTGAACTTCGCCGTGCTGATGGCGAATATCTGCTCCGTCATCATGATCCTTTACGGCACTTACCTGATCGCCGACCACAAAATCACGATGGGTGCGCTGATCGCTTCCGTCATTCTCT
>JADYYV010000265.1 GCA_020853455.1 Alphaproteobacteria bacterium
CGCGTGCCGGTCACGGTCTGCCCGGCGAAATTGACCTCGGTGATGGTTTCGGCGGCGGCGGATTTCGAGCGGCGGTATTCAAGCGCCAGCAATGAGACGCCCGCCACGCCGAAACCGATCGCCGTTGTCGTCAGCGTCTTGATCGACAGCGCGGCGAAAATGGATGCCCACATGAAACGCTTGCCGACCATCTGCGAGGTGTCGAGCATGCGCGTGCCGACTTCGACCGGCGAGGTGCCGGGCATTTTTTGCTTCGCGGGCGGCTTGATCAATGTCCAGATCGTGAGCGGTTCGGCGCGGTAATGTCCTTCGGCCAGGGTCGTGTAGAAGTCTTCGTAAAAATCGCCGATCTTCTTGAGCAGTTTCATCGGCCCGGCTGGCTTGAGCAACAATACCTCCTTTAGTGTTTGCGGTATAATAGCACCTTAGCTGAAAAGCGCCCTGCCGTCAAAAGAAAGCGGAATTCATCAATAAAATCAGGGTTTACGGCGGTTGTTGTGCAGGATGTCGGTGATCAGGTTGTTATGGTGCGGGGCGGGGGTGACGGTGGCTTTGTCCTCGTAGCCGCGCGCTTCGGGGATGCCGTTGATCGAGGGGACGGACATCTCCACGCGGTGGAAGGTGCCGATGCCGCGGTCGGCGGGTTTTACCACATGGCCTTCGGTCGTATAGGTAAAGCTCTGCCCCGTTTCGCGCTGTTTGATCCACGGCAAAATAACGCTGTTCCACACATTTGAATGGCGGCTGCGGATATTGACGGATGACGCATCCAGTTTTTCAACCACGGTTTCCGCATCCGGTTTGTCATGGCCGGTGATTTTCGCGTAATTGCCGGCGATGCGGTTGATGAGCCCGTCATGCACGGGGCGCGGCTCGACCAATACGGTTTGATAGCCGCCAAGCGTCATCATCTGCGCGGCGGTGCAGCCCATCGAATGTGCGCCGATCACGATGCCGCCGGTGACGGGCAGGGTGTTGCCGTCTGCGCCCTTGAACGCGCCGTCGGCGATCATTTTTTCGACCTGCATGGTGTAGTTATAAAGCGCGGCTGACTGCCCGCGCATACCGCCAATCGCCATTTCCTTTAAATCCATCAGCGTATCGCCGGGGTTATCGTCGGATTCCAGCCCCGGCATCGCGATCATCACGCGGCCCGATGCGCGGTGATACAGCGTCAGGAAATGCGCGCCATGCAGCGCTTCGGTTTTATTCTCCGCGTCGCGGCGCTTGTCGGAGAGATGATCCAGCACGATCCACGGGCTGTCTTCTTTTCCAAACGCATGTTCCATCGCGGCGGTCATGTTGAAGGCGTTTTTGGCGCGCAGGTTGAAATGCGCGTTCAGGTGGTCTTTGACGGGGTTATCCTGCGATCCCATGTAATAGGCCGCATAAATGCCGATCAGCGCATCGCGCAGCGGAATGCCGCCCGCGCCCGCTTCATCGCCATGAATGCTGATGTTTTCCGCCGTCATGCCCTGTTTCCCTGATTGAGGACATTATAGCATGCAATGGTAAACAGTGGTTTATGCGCCTGGATTTATGCGTCAATACAAGAGCTTGCCCCCGCTCCTCCGCTCGCGATTGCGAGTGGCGGGAGAGGGCCGGGGTGAGGGGGCGGTCAAGGTCGTCGTCATATTCGTCTTTGTGGAGACACCCCCTCATCCCGACCTTCTCCCGCCGCAAGGGCGGGGGAGAAGGGGAAGTGATCAGGCGGCGCGCGCCTGCGCGGTGTTTGCTTTTTGCGCGCGCGCTTCGTTCACCTTGGCCATCGCATCGGCGGGCAGCGCTTCCTCGAGCGCGAGGAAGCGTCTGGCGACTTCTTCGGGCGTATAGGCGGCTGCCGCGTCGAAGGTATTCTTCAGCGACATATCGGCCAGCGCATGGGTGGTCGCGGGCGCGTTGAAAATGACGGGCATGGCCGGGCGGTCCTTCACCAGCTTGATGCCGGGTTCGGAGAATTCATAGCCTTCGCAGCCCGCGTTGTAACGGCCGGGATCGATCACCTTCACGCGCTTTGCGTTGTCGCTGACGCTGTTGATGATGCGCGCAATGGTTTCCGACGTTGATTCCATCGATGCCTGCGCGAAAGTGCCGCCAAGGTTCATGATTTTTTCCTGCGCGTTATGCAGGTGATACAGGTCGGCGCGCGTGCCTTCGATCTGCTGGCCCGCGAAATTGACCTCGCGGATCACTTCGCGGCCCGCGCGGCGCGACTGCATGTATTCAAGGACGAACAGGCCCGCGCCCGCAAGCGCGATGCCGCCCGCGACCCAGACCATCGCCTGCATGGAAACAAGCGCGATGGCGGATGCCCACATCATGCGCTTACCGAACGACCGGCCGGTATCCATCATCGCGCCGCCGACTTTGGTGACGGCGACATCGACCTCGGGCTTGCTGCCCTGGCCGGTGATGAGCGTCCACAGCGATTTCGGCTGGATGCGATAGTTGCCTTCGGCAATACGCATGTGGAAGTTGTCGTAGCCGCTGCGCAGGCCATGCACGGCGGTTTCACAGAGGTTGTAAATGGTTTTGCCGGTGCTGCGCAGGAATCCTGCAACGGGATTGGAGGAAGTGGACGGGATCGAGTTCTCCGAAAGCGGAGTGGTCAAGATGTCGCCTCATGCGCTGTTAAAGACATCTCAACGATAGCAAAAGTGCCGTATTTTGTAAAGTTGTATAAGCATTTGATAATAAACATTTATTTCAAATATTAAGGTATTATTGCACCGCAAAAACGACTACTTATACATTGTTTGAGTATTACCCGTGATTCTCATTTTGCGTGGATGCCGCGCACCAGATCGTGGAAATACACGACGCCGTTTTCATGGCGCGGCGACAATTCGCCCACATGATAAACGCCTGCCGATAAATTCTTCTGCACGATCTCGACGATATCCACGTCTTCCTGTGTGACCAGAAAGCTGAGATCGATGGCGCGCTGGTTTTCTTCGCGCGCGGCCTCCGACACGTCGCGGAACAGGTAGCAGTACCGCAGTTCCGTCGTTTCCGGCCCGGTCGGCATGACGATTTCAAGGTTCATGCCGTTCTTGTAAATATTGATCGCCACATTCGGCCACAGCCAGACCCAGAGGCCGCTGTTCTGCGCCACATCGGCGCGCTCCGGCCGGATGCCGGTTTCGTGCCGCGCGATGCGGTCGCCGACGATGACTTTATATGTGTTGAAATCGACATCCTTGTTCAGCTCGGGATGGATGACGGGGATGTGGTATCCCTCCATGTAATTCTCGATATAGGTTTTCCAGTTGCATTTCATCGGATGCGACGCGGTCGAGAAAAACTTGAACCCCTCGATGCCCGATCCCTGCAAAGCCGCGACCAGCCCGCCCAGCGCTTTTTCGAACGGCGGCGGATTTTCGGCCATGCAGATAAACACAAGGCCGGAAACGCTTTTCACATGAATGTTGAACAGATGCGTGCGTTCGCACAGGTCTTTTTCGTCGCCGCCGAAACCGGGCGCCTTCGCCAGCTGCCCGTCGGTGTCATAGACCCAGCCGTGATACATGCAGCGCAGCACCTGCGTCGTGCCGACGCCTTCTTTCAGCACCATCGACGCGCGGTGGCGGCAGACGTTGTGGAACGCCTTCAGCTGCCCGTCCTTGCCGCGCAGCACCAGCAGGGGGCGACCCGCCAGCGTATAGGCCACATACTGCCCCGGTTTTTCGACAAGCGCTTCGTGGCAGAACAGCTGCCATTCGCTAAAGAAAAGCTTTTCACGCTCGGCCTCGTAAAATTCGGGCGCGTGATACCATGCGGCGGGAATGGTCAGGTGGTTTTGTGCAGCGTTATCCTGCGCGCGCGGTTGTGCGGGAATGGTCATTCTTCAAATTCCTTGTTCGTATGGCCCGAGTGTAGCGGCGGGGATTCTGAAATCAACCGCCAACTTTCCATACTGAATCATTTTTGAATCGTTTTGACTCTCTATGGAAATCACTCTTAATCCTTTGTTAAATAATATTGTTATGAAACAGAAATTTAGGTTAGGATTCAGGCGGGGAAAATTGGGGAGAATTCTTCTTGTTCATAGAAGAATATTTTAGAGAATGTATAACCGCACCAAATGCGTAGTTTGCGCATTGCCACTTATTGCGCTCCTGTCGGCATGCGGCAGTAACCAAGCCGCGCTTGATCCGTCGGAAATGCGCCGCACGATCGCGGAAGACATGCGCACGGCCTATCCCGACGACGCCAAGGGCGAAGTGCTGACGCTGGAAATGGCGATTGCGCGCGGCATCAAATACAACCTCGACGCAAAAGTCGCGCAGAATGAATCCTATGTCGCGCGCAAGGAAGCGGCGCTGTCCGGTTACGACGCGCTGCCCACCGCGTCGCTGACCGCAAGCCGCATCGGCCGCAACAACTTGGGCGGTTCTTCCTCGCGCTCGCTGCAGACGGGCGTGCAGTCGCTGGAACCCTCGATCTCGACAGACCAGTACCGCAATACCGCCAGCCTCGATGCGAACTGGAATTTGCTGGATGCGGGTCTTGCGATCGCCCGCGCGCGCGGCGCGTCGGACCGCGAAAAAGTTTCCATGGAACGCCGCCGCAAGGTGTTCGAAGACGTCGTGACCGCGGTTTACGCCGCCTATTGGCGCGCCGCCGCGGCGCAGCGCATACAGCCGCAGATCAAGGAACTGGTGGCGGCCGCGAATGCCGAAACCAAAAAACTGGACGCCGCCGTCAAGGAAGGCATCATTCCCTTCGGCGACGCGAAAACGCTGAAGGGCCAGATTCTCGACAAGCGCGCCGCGCTGATGCAGCTGCAGGACCGTTTGCTGCTGGCGGAAGCGGGTTTGCGCGCGCTGATCGCGCTGCCGCCCGGATCGCCGCTGCGCCTCGATATCAGCAATAAAGACTGGCTCGAAGGCCGCTCGCTGCCGCGCCTGTCGCGCGACGACGACGCGCTGCATTCGATCGCGCTGATGCACCGCCCCGAAATGCACGAGCAGTTCCTGAACAAGTCGATTTCCGCGCGCAACGTGAAGCTGGAAATTTTCTCGACCTTCCCGGGCGCGTCGGCCATTCTGGGCGCCAAGCACGATGCGAACAGCTTCCTTGCCGAAAACGACTGGATGGACTGGACGTTCAGCCTGACGCAAAGCATCACCAAGCTGCTGACGCTGCCCGCGCGCTACCAGCGCGCCAAGGCCGATCAGGCGCTGACCGAAAAACGCCGCCAGGCGCTGGTCGCCGCCGTGATGACGCAGGTGACGCTGGCGCGCCTGCGCTTTGACTACCTGAAAGAATTCTATGCGGGAGCCACCGAAATCGACGAAAACACCCGCCAGCTGGCGCGCCGCGCATCGGGCTTTGCCAAGACCGGCATGATGGGATCGCCGCAGCGCGTGGTGGCGGAAATCGACGCCGCGCTGTCGGGCGCGAACCGCATGGTCGCCTTCGGCGACGCGCAGGAAGCCTATGGGCAGCTGGTATCGTCGCTCGGCATCGATATCTGGAGCGGCGACGGCGACGGTGTCGCACTGCCCGAAATTTCATCGACCGTGCGCCGCAACCTGCAGGCACTGGAAGACGAGATCATGACAGGGAAGGGGTCCTAAATCCACGTGACGGACTGGGTCGAAACATATTTCCCGACCAACCCCCCGCGCACAAAACCGCGCGGGGCTGCGCTGCGCCGCGTGCTGACCGCCGCCGTTTTCACGACCGTCATCGCGGGCTCGCTGTTCGTCAGCCTTGCCCGCGCGCCGCTGAACCAGACCGCCTTCGGCGGCGCGTTTCCCGGCATCGACCTTGCCCGCGCGCTTGACCTGAATTCCATCGAACCCGCTTCCGGCGTCGGCGAGCCCGACCGCATGGGGCAGGAAAAGGCGGCGCAGCAGCAGGGCCCGCAACAGCCGCCGCCCGATTTCATACAGGGCGCGTCATCGACATCGACCACGCAATCGGGCGACCATCAGGTACAGGCCGTGCTGGTGGCGCGCAACATCGCGGTCATTTCCAGCACGCTGGATGCGCGCATCACCAAGATGCCGCTGCGCGACGGCGACATGTTTGAAAAGGGCGACGTGATCGCCGAGTTTGATTGCGGCGGAGAGGCCGCGCGCCTGCGCGAAGTGCAGGCCCGCCAGCGCCTGTCGAAAACGCAGCTGGACGCGTATAACCAGTTAAAGGCGCTCGACGTTGTGTCGAAGATCGAGGTCGTGACCGCGCTTGAAAACAACGCGCAGGCGGTCGCCCAGATCGAACAGCTGCGCAACCGCATATCGCTCTGCAAGATCACCGCGCCGTTTGCCGGCCGCGTCGTCAAGAAAACCGCCAGCCAGTATGAATTTGTGCAAACCGGCCGCGTGCTGATGGAAATCGCCTCGCGCGAGCCGCTGCAGGCGCAGTTCCTGATCCCGTCCATCTGGCTGCGCTGGCTGAACGTCGGCACGCCGGTCGAGGTGTATATCTCGGAAACCGACCGCCGCTACACGGCGAAAGTCTCGCGCATCCACGGCGAGGTCGATCCGGTCAGCCAGTCGCTGCAGGTCGATGCGGAACTCGACAGCTATTCCGAAGTGCTGCTGCCCGGCATGAGCGGCCGCGCCACCTTCGCGCCCGAAGCGGTCTTCAAGAAACCCGGTTTCGGTTTCCTCGGCCTGATGGTCGACAGCCCGCCCGATACCAGCGTTACGCCATGACCGGCGCGCCCCCGCGGCAGCCCGAGATGGACCCGCGGATGCAGCGGCTGCTGACGCTGCTGACCCTTCATAAAAACGCGCGCCACAAAAAAACGCTCGCAGAACTCGGCTTCATGATGGTCAACCAGACCTTCAACCTTGTGCCTTACCGCCACGGCGTTTTCTGGCGCTGGGACGGCACGACGGTCACGATGGAGGCGGCGTCCGGGCTTGTCGCGCTCGACGAAGGCGGCCCCTATGCGCAATGGCTCGGCAAGGTGATCGCCCACCAGCTGCGCGACCAGGACGACGCAACATGGCTGAAGATCGGCGACCAGCCGCAGGCCGAAGGCGACGCGCGCTGCCGCAAAATCTCCGTCGCCGACGCGCCCGAAAAAGAACGCGCCGACTGGCAGGACTGGGCGTCGTCCCATGCGCTGCTGGTGACGATGAAGGGCGCGAACGGCAAGACGACCTGCGGGCTGTGGCTCGACCGCGACGAGGCGTTCCATGACGCCGACACCGCGTTTCTGGAAGACCTCGGCGACGGTTTCGCCCATGCCGTGCGCCAGCTGGGCGGCGGCGGAAAATCATGGACGAAATCCCTGCTGCGTCCCACCAAATCGGGCACGACGATTTTTCTGGCGTTGCTGCTGGCGGCGATGTTCATTCCCGTGCGCATGACGGCGACCGCGCCCGCCGAAGTCGTGGCGCGCAGCCCCAGCGTCGTGACCGTGCCCTTCGACGGCATCATCGAAAAAGCGGCGGTCGAGCCGAACCAGTCGGTAAAAAAGGGCGACACGCTGCTGATCATGGACAGCACGGTTTTGAAAAACCAGCTGGAGCTTGCGCAGCGGGAGCTGGATACCGCGCGCGTGGCTCTTGATAAAACCGAGCGCGAGGCATTGGGCGACCCCAAGAAGCGCAACGAGATTAACGTGCTGCGCGCGCAGATCGCGGCGCGTGAATCGGAAACCAATTTCGCGCAAGACATGCTGTCGCGCGCGGCGATCAAGGCGGAGGAAGACGGCGTGGTCGTGTTCCCCGACGCCAAGGCGCTGACCGGCCGGCCCGCCCGCACCGGCGAACAGGTGATGCTGCTGGCGCGCCCGCGCGACACCGAATTGCTGATCCGCGTGCCGGTCGACGCGATGATCGACGTCAATACCGACATCCCCGCGAATTTCTTCCTGAACGTCAGCCCGCTCAGTTCCCGCGCGGCGCAGATCGAAACCATTTCATACCAGCCGGGCCCCGACAGCGACGGCATGCTCAGCTACCGCATCCGCGCGCAGTTCACCGACAAGGAAAACATGCCCCGCGTCGGCTGGACCGGCACGGCGAAGGTTTACGGCGAGACGTCATTCATGCTGTTCAACGTGGTGCGCCGCCCGCTGATCGCGCTGCGCCGCAAGCTGGGCGTGTGATGCGATGATGGAGCTGTCGCACGAGCTTTACCTGCCACGCCTGCGACAGGACCTGCAACTGAACCCCGCCCCGCCGGAAGAGGGCGCGCCCACCTGGACGCTCTACGACCCCGCCGCCAATAAATATTACAAGATCGGCTGGCTGGAGTTCGAATGCCTGTCGCGCTTCAAGCGCTGCCAGACGGGCAATGAACTGATCGCCCTCATCATGCAGGAAACGACGCTGGAGCCGGAGGAGGCCGATATCCAGGGGCTCGTCAATTTCCTGTTGACCCACAAGCTGGTGCATGCCGACAACCCGGGCATGCTGGAATACCTCGAAAAGGAACGCGCCAAGCGCGAACATTCGTGGTGGCAAAAGGCGATGCACGGCTATCTTTATATCTCGATCCCGCTGTTCAAGCCGCAGAAATTCCTGAAACGCACCTATCCGTATGTCCGGTTCATGTTCACGCGCGCGTTTTTCACCTGCGTGCTGCTGCTGCTGGCTTACGGCATGTCGCTGACGCTGCAGCGCTGGGACGAGGTCGCGCATACCTTCATGAGCTATTTCAGCCTTGAAGGCGTGTTTTACCTGCTGATCGCGACCATCTTC
>JADYYV010000266.1 GCA_020853455.1 Alphaproteobacteria bacterium
CCGGCTTTCAGTTTCGGCGCAATATCGAGCGCGAGGTTGATATTCTCGCTCCAGATGCTCGCGGCAAGGCCATAGCGCGAATTATTCGCCAGCAGCACAGCTTCCTCCGGCGTGCGGAAGGTCATGACGGCGACAACGGGGCCAAAGATTTCAACTTCGGCGACGGTCGATGCGGGCTGTACGTTCAGCAGCATGGTGGGCGGATAGAAGCAGCCTTTCGTCGGGCAGTCGTCCTTGCCCGGCTGTACCAGCTTCGCGCCTTCTTTCACGCCCTGTTTCACAAGGCGGTCGATTTTCTCGTATTGCTCGTCCGATGCCAGTGCGCCCATGTCGATGGCTTTGTCGAGCGGTGAACCCACACGCAGGTTTTCCATGCGGCGGGTCAGCTTGGCGATCATCTTCTCGGCGATGCCTTCCTGCAGCAGCAGGCGGGAGCCCGCGCAGCAGACTTCGCCCTGGTTCAGCCAGATGCCGTCCACAACGCCTTCGACCGCGCTGTCGAGATCGGCGTTTTCAAACACGATGGTGGGGGATTTGCCGCCGAGTTCCAGCGTTAATGCCTTGCCCGAACCTGCGGTTGCTTCGCGGATGATGCGGCCCACATCGGTCGAGCCGGTGAAGGCGATTTTCGCGATATCCGGATGTTTCGTGATTTCAGCACCCGTCGATCCGTCGCCCTGTACGATGTTGACGACGCCTGCGGGCAGGCCTGCTTCAAGGCACAGTTCCGCACACAGCAGCGCCGACAGCGGCGTGAATTCGGCAGGCTTCAGCACAACGGTGTTACCCGCAGCGAGGGCAGGCGCGATTTTCCACGCCAGCATCAGGAAGGGGAAGTTCCACGGAATAACCTGACCGACAACGCCATAGGCTTCGTAGGCGGGGAATTCGGATTCCAGAATTTGCGCCCAGCCGGCATGGTGATAGAAATGGCGCGCCGCCAGCGACACGTCGATATCGCGCGTTTCGCGGATCGGCTTGCCGTTATCAAGGCATTCCACAACCGCCAGAAGGCGCGAATTTTTCTGGATCAGGCGGGCAAGCGCGTAAAGGTATTTCGCGCGCACATGACCGTCGAGCGCCGCCCATGATTTCTGCGCCTTCTGCGCGGCCTTCACCGCCGTATCCACATCGGCCTTGGTGCCGAGCGCGAGTTTCGCGATGATATCGCCATTGGCGGGGTTGGTGGTGGTGAAGGATTTTCCCTTCGCCGGTTTCACCCATTTGCCGTTGATGAAATGGCCAAAACTGCGGCCGTGGCTTTCCAGCCACTCCTGCGCGGTCTTGTCACTCTCCGGCGCGGGGCCGTATTCCATCGTTTCAAAAATTTCTGCGACTTTTGCGGATGTCATTTCACTTCTCCTAAAAATTCCATTTCGCCATGCCGCCGAAGGGCGGCATCCGGCACGCGGCTTCCGCCGCGTTTTATAAAAGCGGCCTTGCGGCCGGGCCGGACCCCGCCCTTCGGCGTGGTGGCGCTATTGGCAGATGCTGTCATATAAGTCTTGCCATTGTGGGTTATTTGTCTCGATCAGTTTCAGTTTTGACTCTCTGCGCCATTTTTTCAGTTGCTTCTCACGGAATAAGGCGGCCTCATATGTTTCTGCGGGTTCAAAGTACACGAGTGTTTTGATCCCGTATTTCTTTGTAAAGCCGTCTGCTAGTTCCTTTTTGTGTTCCAAGGTGCGCTTGATGAGGTTTTCTGTCATGCCTACGTACAAGGTGCTGTTTCTGGCTTTTGCCAAAATATACACAAAGTACGATGTCATGCTTAACCCACCGGATGCCTGTTGTTGGCCGAATAACGACCCGTCAGGTAATGCTCCAGCTGGCGTTCGATATCGGCCAGCAGGCTCGATGCGCCGACGCGGAACAGGTCGGGCTGCAGCCACGGGTTGCCCAGTTCTTCCTTCATGATGAACTGGTAATTCATGACGTCTTTGGCATGCGCGATGCCGCCGGCGGGTTTGTAGCCGATCTTGTAACCCGTCAGTTCTTCAAATTCGCGGATCATGCGGATCATGACCATCGTCACGTTCAGGTTGGCGTTGACCGCTTCCTTGCCGGTCGAGGTTTTGATGAAGTCGGAACCCGCCATCATCGACACCATGGATGCCTTCGCCACGTTGCGCATGGTCGCCAGCTCGCCGGTCGCAAGGATGGTTTTCAGGTGCGCTTCGCCACAGGCTTCGCGCATCTGTTTCACTTCATCATAAAGTGCCTGCCAGTTGCCTGTCAGCACATGGCCGCGCGTGATGACGATGTCGATTTCCTTTGCGCCTTCGGCAACGGAAGCGCGGATTTCTTCAAGGCGCTGCTTCAGCGGCGATAAACCGTGCGGAAAACCCGCAGCAACGGCAGCGACCGGAATATTGGTATCGCGCAGTTCTTTCACCGCCGTCGGCACCATTTCGTGGTAGACGCAGACCGCGCCGGTCGTCAGGTTCAGTTTTTCGATGCCGAGGCCTTCGACCAGATCATCGCGCAGCGGCTTGCGCGCCTTGGCGCAGAGGCGTTTGACGCGGCCGGGGGTGTCATCACCCGACAGGGTGGTCAAATCCATGCAGGCGACGGCCTTCAACAGCCATGCGGCCTGCCACTGCTTCTTGACCGTGCGGCGGCCCAGCAGGGTGGAGGTGCGGCGCTCGACCGCCGAAAGGTTAACATTGATGCCGTCGATCCAGTCGAGGTTCAGGTCGGTGCCGGGGTTGCGCTCATGGGCATGGCCCTTGTTGGCGGGGACGGGCAGTCGTACGGGAAGATTGGCAACCGGAGTTGAATCCGTTGTCATCTGCGGATGGGGCTTCGCCATGGCTGGCTCCTCGGTCGTAAATATGAAATAATGCTTGTAAACTACATTGAAAGCAGCGTATGAGCAATGTATTCAGGGCTCAAAATCTGCGAAAAATACGGTAAATAGACAGCGAAAAGCGATATTATGGAATTCAAAGACTTAGGTCTCAGCGACGCAGTTTTAAAGGCTGTCGAAGAAGCGGGTTACAAAAACCCGACCCCCATTCAGGAACAATCCATTCCCGCCGTGCAGATGTGCCGCGACGTCCTTGGCCTTGCGCAGACGGGCACGGGCAAGACGGGCGCGTTCACGATCCCGATGATCGACGCGCTGGCCGGCGGCCGCGCGAAAGCGCGCATGCCGCGTTCGCTCATTCTTTCCCCCACGCGCGAACTCGCGATGCAGACGGCGGAAAACTTCGACAAATACGGCAAGTATATCCAGCTGACCAAGGCGCTGATCGTCGGCGGCACCTCGATGGACGAACAGGTGCGCCTGCTCGACAAGGGTGTGGACGTGCTGATCGCAACGCCGGGCCGGTTGCTCGACCTGTTCGAGCGCGGCAAGATTTTGCTCGCCGACATTAAAATCCTCGTGATCGACGAAGCCGACCGCATGATGGATATGGGCTTCATTCCCGATCTTGAAAAAATTGTGTCGCTGCTGCCCCCGATCCGCCAGACGCTGTTTTTCTCGGCCACCATGCCGCCGGAAATCAAGCGCCTTGCCGATAAATTCCTCAGCAACCCGAAAATCATCACCATTTCGCCGCCCGCATCGACCGCGATCAATGTCGAGGCGTTTGTCGTGCATGTGCCGCATTTCAAGCAGAAACAGGCCGCTTTCTTCAAGCTGTATGAATCCGAAGGCATCAAAAACGCCTTCGTGTTCTGCAACCGCAAGCGCGATATCGAGGAAGTGCGCCGCTTCATGAAGTCGAAAGGCATCAAGGCCGACGCGCTGCATGGCGACATGGAACAGAGCGAGCGCACCGAAGCGCTGAACGCGTTCAAGGCCGGCACCACGCAAGTCCTCGTCTGCTCCGACGTCGCCGCGCGCGGCCTCGACGTGCAGGCGGTATCGCATGTGTTCAACTGGGATGTGCCGAACCACCCCGAAGATTACGTCCACCGCATCGGCCGTACCGGCCGCGCGGGGCTGAAGGGCCGCGCGTTCACGCTGGCGACCGCGATGGATGACAAGGCGCTGCGCATCATCGAAAAGCTGATCGGCAAGAAAATCGACGTGCTGGAAGTGGATGTGGGCAAAGCGCCGCCGCCGCCGCCCGAGCGCGACCGTCCGGCACCCGCCGTGCGCCAGCGCGAACGTCACCACAACCGCCACGAAAAACAGAACCACCGTCACCGCCATGTCGATAATATCGAAATTGAAACCGACAAGCCGGAGAAGCCCGAACAAAACGACGGCGGCTTTGGCGACGATGTTCCGTCCTTCCTCAGAAAATGACCTGAACGGTTGACACCTCCCTGATTTTTCAGGAAAATAAGCCGTTGAACCGGAGCTTTTACTCATAACAAGCCGGGACGGGGTCTTGTCACAGCCATGCCTTAAATCTTTGGGTAAGTCCGTCGCGCAGCGCGTGGCGATGCTGGGCATTTTCCTGATGCTGGGCGCAACCGCCGTTGCCGCGCAGGAAGTGAAGCCCAGCGACCTGCCGGTCAAGTTCAATTCCAAATCGCTGTCGCATGACGATGAAAAACAAACCGTCACCGCGCAGGGCGATGTGGAGCTGGTGCAGGGCAACCAGATCCTGCGCGCCGACAAGATGGTCTATCACCTGGATACCGATACCGTCGAAGCGATCGGCAACGTGTCGCTGCTTGATGACGAAGGCAATGTCAGCTTCGCAGAATATGTGTCGCTCAACAAAAGCATGAAGGACGGCTTCGTCCACAGCCTGCTGTCGCTGCTGGCCGACGGGTCGCGCTTCACGGCATCCGAAGCGCGCCGCGAAAACGGCACGAAAATGACGCTGACCGACGCGTCCTACACGCCCTGCAAAGTCTGCGAAACGGATCCGAAGCCGCTGTGGCAGATCAAGGCGGATAAAGTTATCCATGACGAAACCGACCATTCGGTGAAGTACAAAAACGCGCGGCTTGAATTCGCGGGCGTGCCGCTCGCCTTCGCGCCGATCTTTTCCCATGCCGATCCGTCGGTGAAGCGCAAAAGCGGCTTCCTGCGCCCGTCCTACGGCTATAGCAGCGAGCAGGGCGCACATGCGGAGGCGGGCTATTACTTCGGCGATATCCGCCCCGATATCGACGCGACGCTGAAGGTGCGCCCGACATCGCAGGCAGGCGTGCTGGTGATGGGCGAGGTGCGCAAGCGTTTCGAGCATGGCCGCATGCAGTTTGACGGCAGCTTTGCCAATTCCGACCGCCACGAAGAAGACGGACGTATCGAGGAAGACCGGCTGCGCGGCCATATCTTCGCCAACGGGCTGTATGAAATCGACGAAAAATGGCGCGCGGGTTTCAACGTCCAGCGCGCTTCCGACAAGGAATACCTGCGCCTGTACGACATCACGCATCAGGATGTGCTGGAAAGCCGCGCCTTTGCCGAGCGGTTTTCGGGCCGTGATTACACCAATATTTCCGCGTTCAACTTCCAGGATGTGCGGCTTGGCCTGCGTCCCGAACAGCCGGATATTTTGCCCAGCCTTGAACACCGCAGCCTGGGCGAACCGGGCAAGCTTTTCGGCGGGCGCTGGACGGCGGGGCTGTCGACGCTGGAACTGCGCCGCTCCGGCACCGACCAGGATGTGCAGCGCGGATCGGTCGATCTGGGCTGGGACCGCCGCGACGTGTCGCGCGCGGGTTTTGTCACGCGCGTGAACCTGTCGGGGCGCGGCGATTTTTACGCCGTGCAGGACAGCAACGCCGCCGTGCTGAACCCCGCATTGGACAGCAGCACGCAGCAGGGCCGCGGCATGGCGGTCGCCAGCATGGATGTTTCCTACCCGATGGTGAAACGCGTCGACAAGGCGCAGCTGATGATCGAGCCGCAGGTCGGGTTGAGCGCCAGCCCGCAGACCGACGACACCCCGCTGGAAATCCCGAACGAGGACAGCATCGACATCCAGCTGGATACCAACAACCTGTTTTCCGGCAACCGCTTCCCCGGCATCGACCGCGTGGAGGACGGCGCGCGCGTCAATTACGGCATCCGCGCGGGGCTGTACGGCGACAACGGCAGGTATGGCAAGATTTTCCTCGGCCAGAGCTACCGCCTCGATGACGACGTGATCTTCCCCGTGGGGTCCGGTCTTCAGGACAAAGCGTCCGATGTCGTCGGGCAGATCAACGCCAGCGTGTCGAAATACTTAAGCGGCGATTACCGCTTCCAGATGGACAACCGCAGCCTTGTCATCCACCGCCACGAATTCCAGGCGCATGTGGGTAACGATATGGTTTCCGTGAACGGAAAATATATTTTCATTGACCCCACGGCGGGCACGGGCTTCACTGAATCCCGCCAGCAGGCGCTGCTGGACGGCGTCTATTATTTCCGCCCCAACTGGTGGCTGAATGCCGGCACGCTGGTCGATATGGGCGAGGAGCCGGGCCTGCGCAAGGCCGCGCTTGGCGTGAATTATGCCGACGAATGTTTTTCCTTCTCGCTGCAGGGCGCGCGCAGCCTGATCACGGAAGCGTCCGGCGAAAACGGCACGGTGCTGATGATGCGTGTGGGACTTAAAAATCTGGGCGAATTCAGCGCGCCCGGCATACGCCTGACAAAAGGCAGCGAAGAGGAGTGATAAAGATATGAATTTTATGTCGCATGAATTCGGCGGGCGCCGTTCGCGCCGCAAGAACGCGCAACGCAACCGTCGCATCGGTTTCGTCATTTTCATGATCGCGCTGCTGTGCGCCACCTGCTTCTGGTGGGGCGGGGAGAAAGAGCGCACCAGCCAGCTGGCCTTCAAGGAACAGGCGACCAAGCTGCAGGAAGAACGCACAGGCCTCGACGAAGTCATCACCAAGCTTCATTCCGACGTCCAATCGACGCAGGTGCGCTATCAGCAGCTGGAGGAAAAATACAAGCAGGAAGTGCCGCAGGGTGTTTTCAAGCAGCTGACCGACCTTGTGAAGAAGCAGCTTGATTCAGGCATCAAGCCCGAACGCCTCGCCTTCCTGATCGACGCGGCGCGCCCGCCGAAAAACTGCACGGAACCCGTTGTGAAACGCTTCGTCGTCAAGACGCCGGTTTATAGCGGCCCGCAGGGCGCGGTCGCGTTTGGCAACGGCGTGGTGACGGTCGCGGGCGACGGGCAGGCATCGGTGAACGCCGCCGGCGCGCCCGAAGCATGGTACGACCCCGGCAAGAAAGTGAAGCTGACCTTCACCGAAATCGGCGGCAAGCGCACGGAAAAAGAAGGCCTGCTGCCGTTGCAGCATTCGCTGGTTGTCGGCAACAAGGAATACCGCTTCACGATCGCGGCGGGCGAGCGCTCCTTCATGAGCGTCACTTCCGACTCCTGCGATTATCCCTAAGCACGGAACATCCGCGCCGCCCCCAAATTTTTTCCTTGTTTTAAAAGGATAATTCGCGCTGTAAACGCCGCATTTATTTGTGGAACAGTATCGGCGCCGGGCTGTTGGTTACAGCGAAGAGGCGGGGACGCTTAAAGCCGGTCTTTCAAAGCGTTCTTGTCTCTTCACCCTGAAAATTTTTAACCAACGACCAGAGGAGAAGCAACATGGCAAAGATTCGCAAAGATAATCAGCCGGCTCCCCGCAGCGGTTATCCGCAAATGCGTTGGGAAGGAGAAGGCGGCCCGCCCGCGCCGGAAGACGATGCCAAGCTGGCCAAAGACGATAAATCCGAGGAACGCACCAAAAAAGGCGATTGCGGCTGCCCGCAGTAAACGAAAGACAGGCTTCAAAGGTGAAACGGCTTTTGCAGTATTCCCTTTGAGGGGAAAGCCCGCAGTATTTTCTGCGGGCTTTCTTTTTGGCGGGGCTTCCCCGGTAATGCCACCCCGCCGAAGGGCGGGGTCTGGTGCGCGAAGCGCATTTATAAAACTGCCTGACGGCAGGGCCGGACCCCGCCCTTCGGCGGGGTGGCGTTATTCGCATTTGAACTCAATGCTTCGGCGACAAAATTTCCATGATGGTGTCGGGATTGTCGGAGAACACGGCATCCACGCCCCAGCGCACCAGCTCCTTGGCTTTTTGCTGGTCGTTGATGGTGTAGGCGAGGATGGGTTTCTGGTACTCCATATATTCTTCGATCTGGTCGCGCGTTGCGGTGTTGCCGTTGATATTGATCGTGGCGGCGTTCAGGTATTGCGCCAGTTCCTGCCAGTTCTCCAGATGCTCGTCCATCAGGAAACCGCGCGGCCATTCCTCCATCATGTCCATCGCCGTTTCAAGGCTCACATGCTGGAAGCTGGAGACGAGGGGCGGCGGCGCATCATCCGGCCAGATGCGGGTTGCGACATCCAGCATCACTTCGGCGGTTTCTTTTTCGCGGCCGGGGCATGGCTTGATTTCAAGGTTCACGCCCATGCCACGTTCCAGCACGGTATTGAGCAATTCCTCCAGCGTCGGGATGCGTTCGTTGAGGAAGCTTTCGCCGTACCATGATCCCGCATCCATCTCGCGCAATTCCGCCAGCGCGAAGTCCTTCACAAGGCCGTTGACGCCGGTGCAGCGGATCAGTTCTTCGTCATGGAAAATAATCGCCTCGCTGTCCTTCGACAGCTTCACATCCACCTCCACCCATTCGCAGCCCAGATCGGCGGCGGCATGGATGCTGGACAGCGTATTTTCCGGTGCATAAGCCTTCGCGCCACGATGGCCGATAACGCGGGGGATGACGAGGGAGGTCATGGTTTTTTGCTCCTTGGTGTTTCAAGAAATATACAACACATTGCAGTCGTGCGTCACTACCTCCTCTCCTTTGGGAGAGGAGAGATAAAAAAAAGAGCGCCAGCCGAAGCTGACGCCCTTAATTCTTTAGTCAGCTAACAACGTCTTACGACGCTTCGCGCTGTTGCGTGGGCTGAACGTCCTGACCGGTCTTCTGGTCAACGGCTTTCATCGACAGCTTGATCTTGCCTTTTTCCATGCCGATGCATTTCACTTTCACCTTGTCGCCTTCTTTGACGACTTCATCGACCGTTTTCACGCGGCGCGATGCGAGTTCGGAGATATGCACCAGGCCGTCCGTTTTCGGCATGATGTTCACGAAGGCGCCGAATTCGACGACCTTCACGACGGTGCCGTCATAGACGCGGCCGACTTCAGCTTCAGCTGTGATGCCCTTGATCCAATCCAGCGCTTTCTGGATCGCTTCGGAGCCGACAGCCGCGACCTTGATTGTGCCATCGTCTTCGATGTCGATCTTGGTGCCGGTTTTTTCGGTGATCTCGCGGATGACCGAACCGCCGGAGCCGATGACTTCGCGGATCTTTTCTTTCGGGATCTTGATCGTGACGATCTGCGGGGCGTTCTGGTTGAGCGTTTCGCGCGCGCCCGTCAGTGCCTTCGCCATTTCGCCCAGGATGTGCAGGCGGCCTTGTTGCGCCTGCGCGAGAGCGATCTTCATGATCTCTTCGGTGATGGAGGTGATTTTAATGTCCATCTGCAGCGCGGTGATGCCGTTCGACGTACCCGCCACCTTGAAATCCATGTCGCCGAGATGGTCTTCGTCGCCGAGGATGTCGGACAGGACCGCGAATTTCGAGCCTTCCTTGATCAGGCCCATCGCGATGCCGGCGACGGGACGGGTCAGGGGAACGCCCGCATCCATCAGGGACAGCGCGCCGCCGCAAACGGTCGCCATCGAGGACGAGCCGTTCGATTCAGTCA
>JADYYV010000267.1 GCA_020853455.1 Alphaproteobacteria bacterium
ACGGTTTTTTGGTCTTTGCGCGGGTACGCGTCAGCACCCCCACATCGGTGCGGCCGGGCCGTCCGGTGTCTCTATCGTCATCATTTCCCGCAGTCAGGGTGGTTTTGAGCCGTTGCACGCCAGAATCCTTGAATTTCATACCCTAGAATATAGTACATCCCCCGTTTTAAGGGTATCCCTGTCGAAAAAAGGGTAAAAAACGCTTTACGATCCCCGCAGATTCCCATAAAGTCCATAAATCAACACCGAATCTGGGTAATAAAATATCCCAGCCATACATTAACAGACGGAGTTTGCAGGATGAAACCGGGCAAGCCGAAGAAGAACAAATTACTGCGTAATATTGTGCTGGCGCTGGCCTTCAACGCCGCCGCAGTCACTCCTGCCCTGGCACAACAGCGCCAGTCCACCCCCGATGCGCGCCCAGACCGCTACGCCGCGATCGTGGTGGATGCCAATTCCGGCCGCGTGCTGTACGAGCGCGACGCGTCGCAGTCGTTGCACCCCGCCTCCACCGCCAAAATGATGACGGCATACCTGGTGTTTCAGGCGCTGAAAGACGGCCGCCTGACGCCCGACCAGATGATCGATGTGTCGTATAACGCGGCATCGCAGCCCCGCACGAACCTTGCCATGATGACGGCGAATGTCAGCGGCCGCGGGCGCAACCGCACCGTGACGCTGCGCCAGAACACGCGCCGGATCAGCGTCGAAAACGCGCTGACCGGCATGCTGACCCATTCCGCAAATGACGCCGCCGTCGTGCTGGCGGAGGCGCTAGGCGGGTCGGAAAGCAACTTCGCCACCATGATGACGCGCGAGGCGCAGCGCCTTGGCATGACCGGCACGCGTTACACCAACCCCAACGGCCTGCCCGATGCGCGGCAGGTAACGACGGTCGAGGACCTGGCATTGCTGGCGCGCGCGATTTTGCGCGATTTCCCTGAATATCAGCACTATTTCGCCGTGCCCCGCTTCTCCTTTAACGGCAATACCTGGAACAACACCAACAAGCTTCTGGGCGCCTATGAAGGCCTCGATATGGGCAAGACCGGCTTTATCAACGCGTCCGGCTGGAACCTTGCGGCATCCGCCCAGCGCGGGTCGGAGCGCGTGATCGGCGTCGTGTTCGGCGCACGCACACCGACGGAGCGCGGCCTCGATATGCAGCGCCTGCTGGATTTCGGCTTCCAGAAAATCGAAAACCCCTCGGCGCGTTTCCGCTTCGGGCGCGACAACGGGCCTTCCGCCGACCGCTACGTCCTGCTGCCCCCGCCCGTGACCGTTTCGCCCGACAGCATTCTGCAGGCGCAGCCGAATGTCGCCCCCGACACGGCCGAGCGCGAAGCGCTGTTCCCGATCCGCGTCGCAAGGTCGTATTTTACCCCCGCTTTCAACGCGGCGGTCGAGCCCTTCACCCTGCCGCCCGAACAGCCGCAGCCGGAAAACGGCGCGCTGCTGGTGCCGGGCGACGGCAATGACCAGCCCCCGCTTCCCGAGGAGGACAAAGGCCCGAAAGCGATCGTGCCGCGCGGCAGCAGCGACTGCCGCCAGAAGCCTCCGGCGCTGGCCTGAAACATCCCCCGCCTGTGGGTATCTTTTGGCATTTGCCGCTATTTTTACGAAACCTCGCTAGACAAATACGCCCCCGCGACCGATAATAAAAGTAAGGGGATATTGATTGTTTTTTCGGGGAAAAACGTGCGGATGCAGGCAAGATTGACCAGCCGCGAATTCGGATTTTTGCAAAAGCTGCTGATGGCGGTTCTGGCCGCAGGCATCTTCATGTCCGCGCCCGCCGCGCCATCCTATGCCGGCATCACCAAATACACCGGCCAGCACGGGAAATCGAAAAAGAAAAAGGTCGCCAGTAGCAAGGCCAAGCCGCAGCCCGACCGTTACGGGTCGATCGTCATCGACGCGCAATCGGGCTATGTGCTTAGCGAAAAGAACCCCGACAAAAAACTGTTCCCCGCGTCGCTGACGAAAATGATGACGCTGTACCTCACCTTCGAAGCGATCGAAAAAGGCACGCTGACCAAATACCAGCGCGTTCCCGTCTCCGCCAACGCGCAATACCAGCCGCCGTCGAAACTGGGGCTGGAGGCAGGCTATTCGATACGGGTGGAGGACGGCATTCTTGCGCTTGTCACGCGCTCGGCCAATGACGCCGCCGTCGTGCTGGGCGAGGCGCTGGGCGGGTCTGAATCCCGCTTTGCGCGGCTGATGACGTTCAAGGCGCAGCAGCTGGGCATGCGCAACACGCGCTTTGCCAACGCGTCCGGCCTGCACGACCCCGAACAATATTCATCCCCGCGCGACATGGCCATTCTGGCGCAGGCCCTGATGCGCGATTTTCCGCGCTATCACCGTTATTTCAGCACGCCCAGCTTCACCTATAACGGCATCACGTCGCTGAACCACAACAAGCTGATGGCGACCTATCCCGGCATGGACGGGTTGAAAACCGGCTATGTCTATGCGTCGGGCTATAACCTGACCGCTTCCGCCGTGCAGGGCAACAAACGGCTGATCGGCGTGGTGTTCGGCGGCCGCACTTCCGCGTCGCGCAACAGCACGATGCGCGACCTGCTGGATGCGGGCTTCGAGCGCATGAAAGACCCGCGCGTGCTGGCCGCGATCGACAAGCGGCTGGAAACCGCGCGCGGCGGGCTGCCCAAGCGCAAGCCCGCGACGCCGACCGCGAAAAACGAGCCCACGCGCATGCAGCCGCGCACCGCGCGCACGCAAAGCAACCTCGATGCGCCCGGCTTCAGCCCGATGGGCATGAACACCGAAGAGGGCGACGCGCAGGAACTGGCCGCCGCCCCGGCGCAGAATACACTTGATGACGATGACCTGCCGGAAGGCGCCGCGCCAAGATCCGCCTTCAGGACCGAACCCTCGACGCTGGGCGCGCCCGCCCTGCCGCCCATGACCGCGCGCGTGACCGCGCCGCTGCCCCGCAAAGCGCCAGCGCCGGCCAGGGCCGAACCGAAACAGCAAACGGCAGCCGCCAGCCGGAACATCCTGTCGCCCGCGGCACAAAAACCGATGCCCCTGCAATCGACCAACCTGCGCGCGCTGGCGCCTGCGCCCGCGACCGCTGCCGCGCCCGCGAACACGACGGCATCGGCGGGCGGTGGCTTATGGGCGGTGCAGATCGGCGCCTTCGCCGACCAGAATGCCGGCATGACCGCGCTGAAATCGGCGCACCAGAAGCTGCCGGCATCGCTGACCGCCAAGACCCGTTATATTATTGCGCCGCTGCAGACCAACCGGGGCGTCATTTACCGCGCCCGGCTGTCGGGGCTGGAACAGTCCGAAGCGGCATCGGCCTGCAAGGTCTTGCAGCACGCCTGCATTGTCATGGCTGTGCAATAACTGCCGGATTTGTGCCGTTAAAACAGCCTTTTTATCGTGGGAACTATTATTTCTGGAAAGGGTTTGTAAGCCATGAATACGCCCGTACCGACAGAAACGATCCGCGTCTTCGTCCACGGCTTTGTGCAAGGCGTGAGTTACCGCCGCTGGCTGCAGTCGCAGGCCATTGAACGCGGCATTTACGGCTGGGTGCGCAACCGGTCGGATGGCAGCGTGGAGGCATTGCTTCACGGTGATGCGCATGCCGTCGATGACATGGTGCGCGCCTGCCGCCACGGCCCCAGCCTGGCAAGGGTTGACAAGCTCCATAGCGAACCAGCACAGTATGACGGCATCCAAGATTTCCGCATCGAGCAAACTGTACCGGTATAAACCCATGCGCCTGACCCTTTCCGCCGCCGCCCTGATGCTGGGGCTTTTCGCGTTTTCATCGCACGTGCTGGCAGCCGACCCCTATGCCAATCCTTACGCGCCCGACACCTTTGAAAAACCGGAAATGAAGGCGAAGAAAAACCAGGTGCCGTTCCGCGAGGATTCGGGCCTGATCACCGCCGAATATTACCTGTCGACCGGAAAATATTCGCAGGCGCTCAGCGTGCTGAACGCCGTGCTGTCGCGCCACCCGATGTCGGCGGATGCCTATACCTATCGCGGCTATGCCTATTACCGCTTGGGCGACAAGAAAAAAGCGCGGGAGAATTACGCCAAGGCCATCAGCATCAACCCGAAACATCTGGGCGCCAACCGCTATATCGCGCAAAGCTATCTGGAGATGGGCGACCTTGCCCGCGCGGTGGAGCAGATGCAGGTCATCCGCCTGACCTGCGGCGATTCAAGCTGTGAAGAACTGGACGAGCTGGAAGCGCTGATCAACCGCTATAAACGCGGCCAGCGCGTGCAGGAAGCAGCGCCTGCGGAAGACGAAGAAGAAAATTCCAAGGAATAACGATTAAGCGGCGGGAACCTGCGGCTTTGCTCCCGCTGGCGGCTGCGGCCTGCTGGCGACGGCAGGGCTGTCGCACCATGCGATAAAATCACTCATGATGCCGCGCAGGTCATTCTGCAATGCCGCGAATTGCGGTTTCAGCTGCAGCGTTTTTTCATCCATATACAGCGCGCGGTTGACCTCCACCTGCACGCTGTGGCGGTCATTCAGCGGATCGCCGTGACGGCGCACGATTTCCGCGCCGCGATAGCCCTGCGTATCGATCACGGCGCTGTAACCCTTCGCCGCAAACAGCGCGCGCAGCTTTTCGGCGATATGCGGCGCGCAGGCATCGCCGTCGCGCGTGCCGATGGCGATATCAAATGGGTTCACGCCCGTGCCGCGATTGATGGTCGATGGCATGGAATGCAAATTCAGGTGAACCGATTTGCCGTGCCGCGCATGGGCATCGTCGATCATCGCCGCCAGTTTGTCGTGATAAGGCCGGTGGTAATCAGCGACGCGGTTGAACACTTCGGAGAGGGATAATGTGCGGTCATAGATTTTGGCAGTATGGCGGGGCGATATCACACCGCGCACAAGGCTGCTGTCGCCGCCCTCATATTCGCCCTTGAGGTTTTGTACGGGCAGTTCCGCGCGGTTGGCATCGATATAGCTGCGCGGAAATTGCGCCTGCAGCAGCGGCACGCCGATGGCGGGCATGAAATTGTAAAGCTGATCGACCGCCAGATCCTCCGCCTGCCGCAAGCTGTGCAGGTCGCAGGCGTAATCGAAATCGGCCGGGTAATCCTTGCCGCTATGGGGGCTATCTGCCACCACGCAGAATGCGGATGTCAAAGGCAGGTCAATGCTGAACACATTTTTTGCCACGGGCGGAATCGCTGTCTTTTATTGTTGAACAGCTGAAATCCTAGCGCGGCATGGGCTTGTTAGCCAGCCATTTTCGCAATGGTATTGGTGGTCGAAAAGCCGTCTTCCATGTCTGCGCGTACGACTTTGCCGCCCCATTGCTGGATCAGGTCGTAACCCACAACTTCTTCAAGCTTGTATTGCCCGCCCTTGACCAGCACATCGGGCTTCACGGCCTTCAGCGTTTCGATGGGTGTGTCTTCGTCATAGACGACCACGATATCGACCATTTCCAGCGCCGACAAAATCGCGGCGCGCGCCTGTTCGTCCTGCACAGGGCGCGTGGGGCCTTTCAGGCGTTTCACTGATGCGTCGCTGTTGATCGCGACAACAAGGTAATCGCAGGCGGCCTTGGCCTGGCGCAGCGTCGCCACATGGCCGGGATGCAGCAGATCGAAACAGCCATTGGTGAAGCCGACCTTGAACCCACGCGTGCGCCAGCGGTCGGCCTGTTCGGCCGCGCCGTCGCGCGTGGC